>VGXI01000075.1 GCA_016873475.1 bacterium
CCGCCCAGCCGCAATCCCCGCAGGACCCGAGTCAGCCGATGAGCGATGCCGGCGAACAGCTCGGGGACCAGGAGCCCGAGGCGAACCAGAGCCAGCGCGAGGCCGCGCGCCGCTTGCTCAAGCTCTACTGGAAGCTCGTCCAGGCCCAGGCCGGCATGAGCTCCCAGACCAACACGGCGGCACTCGAAGCGCTCGAGGACGCCACGCGCGATGCGCTCGAGGTCTCCCTGCGCGAAGAAGCCCACGAGGAGGAGACGGCGCGCCACCTGCGCCAGGGCCGGCGCCCGGATCGCCTGCGCGAGGCCGCGCGCCGGCAGATGGGTCTCTACCAGTCGATGGAGCAGGTGCGCGAGGCGATGAGCGAGGCGGCCAAGCTCACCTTCGGGGTCAGCCGCGAGGCCCTGCGCCAGAGCCAGGAGGCGCTCGAGGCGATGGCGGAGAGCGTCGCCGAGCTGGAGGCGGGCGAGGCGGAGGCGGGCGTCGCGAGCGCCGGCCGCTCGGTGGGGCATCTCAACGTCGCCGTCGTCGAGTTGCTGCGCGGCACGCGCATGCAGGGCGCCGGCACCGGCGCTTGCCCCAACCCGGGCTCCGCCATGCAGGAGCTGATGCGTCGCCAGGAGAAGCTGAACCAGGAGAGCCGCGGCCAGGCGGACCGGCAGGGCGGCGGCCTCTCGCTCGAGCAGCGCGCCGGCATGGCGCGCCTGAAGGCCGAGCAGCGCGCGATCCGCGAGGGCGTCGAGGAGATGATGGGCCAGGACGCCGACCAGCTGCTCGGGCGTCTGGACAAGATCGTCGAGGACATGCAGGAAGTGGAGCGCGACCTCGAGGCCGGCCGCCTGGACGCCGAGACGCTGCGCCGGCAGGAGAAGATCTTCGAACGCCTGCTCGACGCCCAGCGCTCCGTGCAGCGGCGCGACTTCAAGCCGGAGCGTCGCAGCGAGTCCGCCGGCGAGCTGGCTCCGCTCTGGCCCGATGCCGAGGACGGCCGCGATCCCCTGGCCAAGCTGCGCGAGGAGATCCGCCGCGGCCTCGGCGAGGCGGCCCCGCCCGAGTACGAGGAGCTGATCCAGGAGTACTACCGCTCGCTGCTGGAGCGCCAGGACAGCGCCGAGCCCCTGCCATGAGACCGCCGCCGCCCGCTTCCCGCGCGCCGCGCCGCGCACTCGCCTTCGCCCTGCTCGCCGGGCTCGCGCTGCTGCCCACCCGCGCCGCGCTCGCCCAGGGCACGCTGGAACCGGTGCCCCGCCCGGCGCCGCAGTCCCTGCGGCCGGTGCGTCCCTCCGATCCGCAGTCGAACCTGGCGCGCGAGATGCTCCAGGCCCAGCAACTCATGAAGCGCGACCCCGAGGCGGCGCACGCGCAGCTCGAACCCCTGCTTGCCCGCCACCCGGAGCACGCCGAGCTGCAGTACCTCGTCGCGCGCGCCTGCCGGCTCACGGGGCGCCTCGCGCCGGCCGAGCGGCTCCTGCGCTCGCTGCGCGAGCGCTACCCCGAGGCGCAGGGCTATCTCGGCGAGCTGGCCCTGGTCCTCCTGCGCGCGGGCAAGGATGAGGAGGCGAAGGCGCTGCTCGCCGAGCTCTATCGCCAGGGCCCCCCGCGGGCCGGCTCCTACGAAGCGGCGGCGAGCCTGCTCCTCGATCAGAGTCGCCCGGACCTCGTCGAGGCGATCTACCGCGAGGGCCTCCTTGCGCTGCCGCTGGCCGACGAGGGGGGCCGCCTGCGGCTCGTCCGTCGCCTGCTCGAGCTGTACAACCTGACCGACCAGCCCCTGCACACCCTGCGCCTGCTCGCCGAGACGAGCGCCCAGCTCAAGGAGCCGGGCCTGCGCGAGGCCCTGCTCGACGAGGGCGAGCGCTTCCTCGCCGAGGCGCCGGAGCCCGCGCGTCTCCTGCCCCTGGCCGACAGCCTCGCGGCCGGACCCAGCGCACCGCGGCTGGCGCCGCTGCTCCGGCAGATCTACCTCGCCGTCGGCGACCACGCGCGCTTCGCCGATGAGGTGCTGCGCGCCCCGCAGCCCGCCGGCGCCCGCGCGCACTGGCTCTACGGCGAGGGCTTGCGCTGCCTCGAGGACAGCGATCGCGGCGGGCCGGACGCGGCCGCGCGGCGGCGCGCCGCCGCCGATCGCCTCTTCAGCGCCGGCCTGGCAGAGGCCAGAACCTCGCCGTCCCTGCGGGCGATGCTGCACTACCAGCTCGCGCGCCTGCGCCTGGAGGAGGACGCCGAGGCCCGCCTGCGCGGCACGCCGCCAACGCCCGCGGCCACGGCCGCCCTGCGCGCCCTCCTCGCCGACCTGCGGCGTGAGCAGCCCGGCGGCGAGTGGGCGACGCGCGCCCTCATCGACGAGCTGCACCTGCTGCGGGATCGCCTGGGCGAGGCGGCCGCCGCCGATTCGCTGCTGCGAGCCTGGCTGCTCGAGCCCGAGCGGGGTCGCTCGCCGATCATCGAGGCGGCGCTCGAGCTGGAGCTGGGGGAGAACCTGCTGGCCGCCGGCCGCTTCGCCGAAGCCAAGGGCCACTACGAGAGTCTGCTGCGGCCCGAGCGGGGCGGCGAGACGCAGCCCGGCCTGATCGCCTGGGCGCGCTTCCGCAGCGCGGAGCTGCTCCTGCTCGCCGGCGACGCGCAGGCCGCGCAGGACAGCCTTGCCGCACTGGCCGAGACCGATCCCGGCGCGGCGCTCGCCAACGACGCCCTCGACCTCGCGCTGCTGCTGGCCGAGGCCGCCAACTGGCCCGAGAGCGTGCGCGCGCGCCTGCTCGCCGCCTGCCAGCAGGAGTTCGGCGGCGATCCCGCCGGCGCGGCCGCGCTGCTGCTCGGCTTCGCGGCCGAGTACCCCGAGGACGAGGCGAGCCCGGCCCTGCTCTACCGCGCCGGGCAGCTCGAGCTGCGCGCGCTGCGCGGCGCGGCGGCGCTCGCGGCCTGGCTCTTGCTGGCCGACCGGCATCCTGACGACCAGCGCGCACCCCAGGCCCTCGAGCAGGCGGCGCGCCTGGCGCTGCGCCTGGGCGACGCGCCGCGCGCGCGCACCCTGCTCGCGCGCATCCTCGCGGAGCACCCGGACTTTCGCCTCCGGCCCAGCCTGCGGGATCTTCAAGATCTGCTCAAGGAGAACGCATGAGACGGCTCCTCCCGCTCCTGCTCGCGCTGGTCGCCGGCGCCCCGGCCGCCCGCGGCGATCTGCTGGTGCCCATGGACCTGGAGCAGACCGATCACCTGCGCGCCTACGGCCTCGCCTACCACCGCCTGCAGCAGCAGGAGACGGCGCTCTGGCTGCTCAACTACCGCGGCGGCTCCTTCCTGCTCACCGACTCGGAAGCCGCGCGGCGGGAGGCCGTGCGCCTCGGCGTGCGCGTGGAGCCCGTCAGCGAGGGCCAGCGCGCGGCGATCTTCGGCACGATCGAGAAGAGCAACATGGAGAAGGTGGTGCTCGAGAAGGCGCCCGAGGTTGCCATCTACAGCCCGCCCACGGCGCAGCCCTGGGACGACGCCGTGATGATGGCGCTCGCCTACGCCGAGATCCCCTACACGGTGGTCTACGACCAGGAGGTGCTGGCCGGGCGCCTCGCCGACTTCGACTGGCTGCACCTGCACCACGAGGACTTCACGGGGCAGTACGGCAAGTTCCTCGCGCTCTACGGCAGCACGCCCTGGTACCAGCGCGACAAGCTGGTCTCGGAGCAGATGGCGGCGGCCGCGGGCTTCCCGAGCGTGAGCGAGCACAAGAAGGCGGTCGCGCGGGCGATCCGCGCCTACGTCGAGCGGGGCGGCTTCCTCTTCTCGATGTGCAGCGCGACGGACAGCATCGACATCGCGCTGGCGGCCGAGGGCGTGGACATCGTGGCGGCCGAGTTCGACGGCGATCCGCCGGATCCCGACTGCCAGGAGCGCCTCGACTACACGCGCGGTTTCTGCTTCAAGGACTACCAGCTGATCACGAGCCCGATGGTCTACGAGTTCAGCGACGTCGACGCCACGAACACGGCCCGCCTGCGCGGCCGCGGCGGCGACTACTTCACGCTCTTCGAGTTCTCGGCCAAATTCGATCCCGTGCCGACGATGCTCGTGCAGAACCACGTCGCCGTCGTCGAGGGCTTCATGGGCCAGACGACGAGCTACTACCAGCGCTTCCTGCAGGAGCACGTCACCGTGCTCGGCGAGGTGGAGGGCGCCGGCGAGCTGCGCTACATCCACGGCTCGCGCGGGCAGGGCACCTTCACCTTCCTCGGCGGGCATGACCCCGAGGATTACGAGCACCGCGTCGGCGATCCGCCGACCGACCTCAGCCTGCACGTGCACTCGCCGGGCTACCGGCTGATCCTCAACAACGTGCTCTTCCCGGCGGCCGAGAAGAAGGAGCGGAAGACCTAGGCGGCCTCCCGCCCAGTGTTGGACGCTAGGAGCAAGCGTATCTACGTGAAGGGAGGTGGCGAGTCATGAACACACGGGTCATGCTCGGGTCGGCGATCCTGCTCACTACCCTGGTGCTCTTCGCTGGATGCGGGGGCGGGGACTCACCGTCGGGGCCGGGGAACGGCGGCTCGACACCCAACATCACGAGCATTCTTCCCTCGGGGGCGGCGCCGGGAATCCCGATCCAGATCAAGGGCGCGAACTTCGACAGCGCTCCAGGTACGGTCACGGTGGGGGGCTCGGCAGCCACGGTCGCGTCCTGGAGTCCGACAGAAGTCGCGTGCACGATTCCGCAGGGACTCCCGCAGGTCATCGGGATCAGCGTCGAGTTGACGACAGCCGCGGGCAAGACGGCGCAGTCGACCATCGACATCACCCCACCCCACACGTACCGGGTGACGGACACCTCGGCCATGGACCACTACCCGTGCTGGTCGGGGGGCGGGGACTGGATCTACTTCAGCTCAGTGCTCCCAGGTAGCTCGAACTGGGACATCTATCGGATACCCGCCACCGGTGGCGTGGCGACACGGGTCACCTTCGATGACGAGCCGGACTTCTACCCCGATATGAACTTCAGCTCGGGGGAACTTGCGTGGAGCTCGCAGATGACTCACGTCAACAACTCCGACAACGACTACGAGGTCTTCTATGGATTCCCGGACTGCCTCCAACCGGGGTCGGGGTGCACGATCAGCATGCTCACTCGCAACACCTCGCGCGATCTCGATCCGGCCTGGGCGCGCACCGTCCACGCGGGCTATGAGCTCGCGTACACACATGAAGACACCCTCCCGTCTGGGAGTTTCGCCGCCTGGAAGGTCTGGCTCCATTCGAACACCGGCACCGTCGAACTGACCGAGGGCCGGCAACCGGGCTTCTCGCCCGACGGGACCTGGGTGGTGTTCAACCATGAGGACAACATCTACAAGGTGCCCACCACCGGGGGAACGCCGGAGCAGCTCACCGACACCGACCACGACTGGTATCCGAACTGGGGACCCGATGACCGCATCGTGTTCCAGCGAACCAACGGCGCCACCGCCGAGGACATCTTCGTGATGAACGCCGACGGGTCCGGCGTTGCGCCCATGGTGAACACGCCCAACTACGAGTACTGTCCCAGCTGGTCGCCCGACGGGAAGAAAGTCGTCTACTACGCCAACGTCATGGGGCAGTTTAACATCTACGTCTACGTGGTGCCCTGACGAGCGGTGACAGCGGCGGCGATCGACATGGCGGACGTGACGGTGCTCGCGGCGTCCTACGGTACGCAGGAGGGCGCCGCCGCCTACGACAACGACTGCGACGTGGGGCCGACGGACTCGCATCTGGGTGACGGCATCCCCGAGACGGACAGCCGGGTCAACTTCGAGGACCTGATGATCGTCGCCCTGACCTACGACGACGGCTCGCCGCAGCCGGCGGCGACGGGCACGGCAATGGCGCGACTGACCTGGTACCGGCTCGACGAGTACCGCTGGGCCTTGGGTCTGCTCGAGCCCTGCCGGGACCTGAAGGGCCTGAGCCTGCGTCTGGACCTGCCGGCCGCGGTCACGGTCGCGGTGACGGCAGGCCCCCTGCTGGCCGAGCAGGAAGGCCCGTACTTCCTGAAGGGCGGCGAGGACCTGAGCGTCGGCCTGGCCATGCTGGGTCCGGAGACGACGATCCGCGGCGAGGGCGAGCGGCTGCGCGTCGAGTTCTCGGCGCCGCTGTTGCCGGATCCGCCGGAGATCGTCTGCCGCAGCGCAAGCAACGAGGCGGTGGAGTTCACGCTGGAGGAGACGGCGATCGCCGAGCTGCCGACGCGCTACCAGCTGGTGGGCAACTCGCCGAATCCCTTCAACCCGAAGACGAGCATCCGCTTCGATCTGGTGGACGCGCAGGCGGTCCGCCTGGCGATCTTCGATCTGAGCGGGCGCTGCGTGCGGATGCTGCTGGACGAGTCGCTGCCCGCGGGCGCCCATGCCGTGGCCTGGGACGGCCGCGACGCTGCCGGACAGGCGCTGCCTTCCGGCGTGTATCTGTACCGCATCGAAGCCGGACCGCTCCGCGAGACGGCCAAGATGCTGTTGCTTAGGTAGGAGCCGCGATTCACTTAGAGGGGGGGGGCGTGCTGCGCCCCTCCACCCGAAGCCCGTCGGGATCAGCCTTGTCGGCGGCGGCCCAGACGATCGACTGGCCGCACATCCGGGATGGGGACGGGTCAACGACAGGGAGTCATCTTACTCGGCCAGCCTTGCCGCAAACCTTCGCTGGATCCGTCCTGGTTGCGCGCTCCGTGCGGCGCGCGCATAGAGGACCAGGAGGGAATCCAGGTCGAGGCATCTTCTAGCATTCGTGCTTGCATCCTTCACCCTGCTTGCGCTCGGCTGCTCCGAACTCGAGCGGCCGGCGCCGCTTGTGCCCGCGGGCGAGGGATCGGTCGCCGCGATCGATGCCGAGGCCCTGGCCTGGGATCTCCCCGCAGGTGACGCCCCGCTCCTCAGGAGCGGGGCGTTTCAGCGATTGACTGGCCGGGCCAGGCCGACCATGCTCGCTCCATCCCGAACGGAGGGGAGGAGATGAAGCGATGGGGATGGGTGCTGCTGGCGATGGTGTTCGCGTTCCCGGTTCTTGCGGCGGAATCAGCGCCGCCGCCGATGCAACCGGCGCTGCTGGTCATCGATGTGCAGAACGCCTTCCTGCCCTACATGGCCGAGCAGGACAAGCGCATCGCGCCGCTCACCGTCAACGGCGCGATCTGACTCCTCCGCACGCACGAGTTCCCGGTGATCCGCGTCTCCCACACGGACCCGAACTGGGGCCCGGCGCCGGACCCTGAAGGCGATGCTGGACGGCGCGCAGCTCGCGGAGGCCGCGGCCGGCAAGGACTGACAGGGCGACTCCGCGCGCAATCTGCCGCGCGCGGAGCGCCGGGGCGGCCCCGGTCTGCACCAGCGACCTCGACTACCAGAAGTAGTCCCCGAAAGCCTGCATCGCCAGGGCCTGCGCGAAGAGCAGCACGGAGAGCAGGCGCGCCGGGCGCTCCCGGGCAATGGCCGGCGCCGCCAGGATCGGCAGCAGGAGCAGCGGCAGGATGAACAGGCAGCCGCGCGCCGTCTCGCCGGTCTTGTAAGCGCCGGCAAGGAGCGCGCCGGCGAGACTGAGCAGACCGCCGCGCGTCCACTCTCGCCACTCGCCCCGCCGGGCCCGCCAGCCTTGCCAGGCGAGCGCGATCGCGAAGGGCCCGAGGAAGAGCAGGATCTCCGCCACGTCCTCCACGCGCGTTGAGACATAGGATAGGGGATCGGCGAGCAGGAGCCAGCCCTCGCGATTGTCCAGGCGCGCAGCGCTGATGCCGGCCTGCCAGTAGTCGAAGCCGACGAGGGGCCGCAGCGCCGTGAGCGCCAGCCCCGCCGCAAGCGCGAGCAGCGCGCTGCGCCAGAGCGTGCGCCGGCTGCGCAGCTCCACCCAGGCCAGCACCGGCAGCAGGTAGAGGAAGGCGAAGGTCAGCCAGGCCGCGACGAGCAGCCAGGCGAAGGCAGCCAGGAGCCGGGGCCAGGCGCGCTCCGGCTCGAAGCAGCGCAGGCAGCCGAGGAAGCAGCCTGCGATCAGGGCGTCCAGGCTGGCGACCGCGTAGATCTGCACTGCGGGCAGCAGGAAGAAGAGCCAGGTGCCGAGAGCAGCGCGCTCGGCGTCGAGGAAGCGGCCGAGGAAGCCGTGGAGGAGCCAGCCGCCGAGCAGCAGCGAGCCGAGGGCGAGCGCGAGGCCGATCAGGGCCGGCGCCGTGAGCAGGCGCGCGAGCGCCCAGAAGAGCAGCAGGGCGCCGGGCGGATGCGTGGCCGCGTGATTGCGCAGCCGCGGCTGGATGGCGTTGAAATCGTGGAGGGCCTCGCCGGGGCCGCTCAGCTCGATCGCCGCGTGGTAGTACTGGACGCCGATGCCGTCCGAGAGCCCGGCGATCGGCCTGGCGTAGCCGCCTTCCCAACCCTGGCCAAGTGCGGAGGCGAGCACGATCAGGCTGCCGCCGCCAACCACGGCGAAGCGGCCCCGCCGCCAGAGCTCGAACCTCAGGGCGATGGTGAAGAGCGCCGCCGCCGCCGCGAAGCCCAGCCAGTGGGCCGGGGCCGGCCAGCGCGGCTTGAAGATGCTCAGCGGCCAGTAGTGGGCGGCGTTGAAGTGGGTGACTTGCTTCCCGAGAAAGACGGCGCCCACGCCTGCCGCCCAGGCAGCGAGGAACAGCGCGGCTTGGCGCAGCAGGGTCCGGAACGTCACCGGCGATGCCTCCCGGGGCCAGGCGCAGATTCTTAGCAGGGGCTCGCCGCAGGGTCCAGCGCTCTCGGCGCCGCGGTCCCCGGGGAACCGCGGCGCCCGGCCTTCCCAGTGCTGGGAGTCCGCGTCGCTGACGCAGTCTGCGCGCGCGGTCGCGCTACCTGAGCAGCGCCAGCTTCCACTGCCCGGCGGCCTGCCCGTCGGCGACGAGCGCCGCCAGGTAGAGCCCGGAAGGCAGCGCACGGCCCTGCGCGTCGCGGCCGTCCCAGGCCGCGCTGTGCCGCCCGGCGTCCAGCGGGCCGGCAAGCAGGCTGCGCAGGCGCCGTCCGGCGAGATCGTAGATGGTCAGCTCCACCCGCGCGGCCGCGGGCAGGGTGAAGGCGAGTGTCGTCTGCGGGTTGAAGGGATTCGGGAAGGCGTTCAGCGCGCAGGCCGCCGGTGCCGTCCCGACGGCCGACTCGTCGCTGCACTGCGGCAGGAAGATCTCGAGGCGACCCCACTCCGCAGCCTGGTAGACCCGGCCCGCGCCCAGCGCCACCGCGCGCGGCTGGGCGCTCGTGGCGCCGGTACCGATCAGGCGCGGCGCGGTCGGCGCGGCGATGTCCACCACCTGCAGACCCGTGTAGGGGCTGGCCACGTAGAGCAGCTCGCCGTCGACGGCCATGTCGTAGGCGTCCCCGGGCAGGACGTAGTCGCAGACCCAGCTCGGTGCCGCGGGATCGGCGACGTCGATCACCTGGAGGCCCACGCCAGCACGGGCCATGTAGACGTAGTGCGAATGGCGGGCGATGCCGCCCGGTTCGCCGCCCACCCAGTCGCTGCCCACCACGATCGGGTTCTGCGGATCGCTGACGTCCAGGATGTGCAGGCCCTGGTTCCAGCCCGCCACGTAGAGCAGCGGATACTCGGCGACGATCTGGCCGGGCATCCACATGGACCACTCGGTGGAGATGTGCACCGGGTTGGCCGGGTCGCTGATGTCGACGATCCACACGCCATCCCAGCTCACCGAGACGTAGGCGTAGTCGCCGTGCACCGCCAGTCCGTTGACGATGTCGGTGAGGGGCAGCGAGCCCAGCAGGGCCGGCGCGCCCGGATCGCCGATGTCCACGACGTAGAAGCGGAACGAGTTGTCGGTCACGAGGGCGAGCTCGCCGGCGAGGGCTACGTGATAGGCCGTTTGGTCGGTGGCCAGTTCGCCCAGGAGCACGGGCGCGTCCGGGTCCGCCAGATCGAGGATCTGCAGCCCCGGCCCGCCGTGGGTGACGTAGGCGAGCCCGCCCTGGATCGCGATGTCCGTGGGGCCCCAGCCGGGGCAGGTCCAGCTCGCCGTCTGCAGCGAGAAGGTGGGCTGGCTCAGGTCGACGACCTGAAGACCGCCGATGCCGGCCGCCACCCAGTCGATGCCTTCTCCGATCGCGACGCCGAAGGCACCCTCGCCCGCGAAGACCCCGATGCCGAGACCCACGCGGCAGGCGAGGGCGGGCGCCGCGGGTGTGGAGACATCGATCACGTGCAAGCCCTGCGCGTGCGCGATGTGCACGTAGGGCCACTCGACTTCGAGCCGGCGGTCGTAGACGAACTCCTCGTTGAGGTCCAGGCTGCCGACTTCGAGCGGCGCGGCCGGAGTCGTCAGGTCGATCACGTGCAGGCCCGAGGTATCGCCGAGCAGGTAGGCGTGCGTACCCTCGACGGCGACGTCGCTCGTGTAGCCCGGAGAGGGCAGCGAACCGAGAAGCGCCGGCGCCGCCGCGTTGCCGACGTCGACGACCGCGATCCCGTAACTGCCGACGGCGAGGCAGGCCAGGTTACCCTGGACGGCCACCCTGGTCGGATAGCCGGCGATGGGGACGCTACCGACGATCGCAGCGGATGCCGGTACCGCGATGTCGACGACCTTCAGCCCGGCGTGGTCGGCGACGTAGGCGTAGTGGCCCGCGATCGCGACACCGAAGACGTAGCTGCCGGTTGCGACCGTGCGCACGAGGGAGGGCGCCGCCGGATCGCTGACATCGAAAACCTGCAGGCCGGCCTGCCAGTCGGCAACGTAGGCGTGGCCGCTGGCGTAGGCCACGTCGTCAGCATAGTCGGCCGTCGGCAGGGTGGCGAGGAGCTGGGGCCAGGCCGGATCCTGGAGATCGACGACCTTGAAGCCGTACTCGCCGCAGGCGAAGTAGCCGGTGTCGCTGGCCACGGCGACGGCGCGGGCGCCGTAGACGTTCACGCTGCCCATGACGTGGGGGGTGTCGGCGTAGTCCCCGCAATCCTGGGCGAGGGCCAGGCCGATGCCCAGGCCGGCGACGAGGCTGATGGCGAGCAAGAGACTGAGCGGCGGGCTAGAGCTGGGGTGGCGCATGCGATCCTCCTTCGGCGACTGTGATGGCCACAGTCTCGCCGAAGGCCGTTACGCGGGCGTTACGCCGGCTCCGGAATCGGGATTGGCGAACCGCTGCCGGCCGGCTAGGATGCCGCCTCGGGAGGAGCGGCATGCACATCACTCCAGACGAGGAGCGCCGCATCGAGGCGGCGGCCGAGCAACTCGAAGCGCGAACCGGCGTGCAGGTGCTCGCGGCCGTCATCGGCAAGGCGGACCACTACCCGGAGGTCCCCTGGAAGGCCTTCGCGCTGACCACGGCGCTCGCCGTGCTCGCGCTCGCCGACGACGCGGCGGCCGGCGAGAGCGAGCCCGCGCTCTTCGAGGGCCCCGACCTGTCGATCATGGAGCGCATCCTGATCGGCGCCTTCGTCCTCTTCATTGTCTACCTCGTGGGCTTCCCGATCGCGAAGCTGCTCGTCTCGCGCGCCTCCTGGTACGGCACGGCGCGCAAGGCGCTGAAGACGAAGGGCACGGCCAGGATCGGCGGTTTCACCTTCGGCGGCAGCGGTTCGGGTGGCGGCTCGCGCAGTTCTGGAGCTCGGGTAGCAGCGGCTTCTCGGGCGGCGGCGGCCGCTCGGGCGGGGGCGGGGCCTCGGGAGGCTGGTAGGGGCGAGGACGGCGGGAGGGGACTTGCTCGCAGCTTGACACACCATGATATCCTGGTATAATCACCAGCGTTCACTGGTAAAGGGGGCGCATGCAAGCCCAGGCGCAGAAGCTCTTCGGAAGTCGCCGACGCACGGAGACGCTCATCCTGCTCGCCCTGCTCGGCGAGAGCCACGCAAGTGAACTCGCGGCATTGCTGGGGGCGAGGCTCTTCGCCGTGCAGACCATCCTGGCCGCTCTCGAGAAGGAGGGCATCGTGGCGAGTCGCCTCGTGGGCCGCGCGCGGCGAACCGAGCTCGATCCGCGTCACTTCGCCCACCGGGAGCTGAAAGCCCTGCTGCTGCGCCTCGCGCAAGCCGAGCCGGAGCTGCAGGCGACGGCCGCGGCGCGCCGCAGCCGGCCGCGCCGCCCGGGCAAGGTGCAGTGAGCATCACCGCCGAGAGCAGCCTGCGCGAGGTGGCCTTCGCAGTCTGTACCGCGCTCCATCAGGCGGGCAGCACGGCCGTGCTCACCGGCGGCAGCGCGGCGACCGTCTACGCCGAAGGGGCCTATCAGTCGCGCGATCTCGACTTCGTGCTCACCGTCGCCGCCCCCGGGGGCGCCGAGGTGCTCGCGGCTCTCGGCTACCGCCTCGTCGGGAACGTCTACCACCACGCAGCGAATCCTCTCACGCTCGACTTCCCACCGGGCCCCCTGATGGTCGGCGGGGAGATCACCCGCGCCTGGGACACCTTGCACGAGGGCGCGGCGCTGCTGCACATCCTGAAGCCGACGGACTGCTGCCGGGATCGCCTCGCCGGCTTCCTCTTCTGGAACGACCGCGGCAGCCTCGCGCAGGCGCTCGCCGTCGCGCGCGCACAGCGCGAACGCATCGAACTGCCGGTGATTCGCGCCTGGTGCGAGCGCGAGGGACAACTGGAGAAGTTCGCCGAGTTCGTCGCCGCGGCGGAGTGACCACGTGTACAAAACCCGCCGCCTGAGGCCGACGGCTAGCGCGCCAGCGCCTTCGCGGCGGCGCTGCGCCCGGCGGCGGTCAAGTGGAGCCGCTCGGCCGTCCGCGTGATCAGGCCGCCCCGCTCGGCGAGCGCCACCACGCGCGCCGTGAAGGTCGGCGTCCAGCCGACGTGGGCCCCCTGCAGATGGTCGACGCGCGACTCCTCCGCCTCGTCCGCGTCGCCCTCGTGCTGCGCGAGGTGGATGGCGAGCATCGTCTGCGCGAACTCCCACTTCTGACGCCGGCGGCGGGCCAGCTCGGCGAGCAGCCCGCGCCGCGGCGCGGCGAGGTAGACGACCGCGAAGACGAGCCCGCTGGCCACGGCCATCGCGCCGGCGATCGAGGCATCGAGCGCGATGGCCCCCGCGTAGCCGAGCGCCGCGGCCAGCGCGCCGAGGGCGCCGGCGATCAGGAGCAGCAGGCCGAGCCGGTCCGTGAGCAGGTAGGCCGCGGCCGGCGGCGCGATCATCAGGGCGACGAGCAGGATCAGGCCCACCGCGTCGAAGGCGCCCACCGCCGTCAGCGAGACGAGCGTCACGAGCCCGTAGTGGATGAGCGCCGGCGAGAGGCCAAGCGTGGCGGCCAGCCCGGCGTCGAAGGTGGCCAGCTTCAGCTCCTTGAAGAAGAGCGTCACCGCCGCCAGGTTGATCAGGGTGATGCCGCCCATCACCCAGAGATGCCGGGGGCCGAGGTCGCGCCCCGCCACGACGAGGCGGTCGAAGGGCGCGAAGGCCAGCTCGCCGAGCAGCACGGCGTCCGTGTCCAGGTGCACATTGCCCGCATGGCGCGTGATCAGGACGATGCCCAGGCTGAAGAGGGCCGGGAAGACGAGGCCGATCGCTGCGTCCTCCTTGAGCCGGCCGCTGCGGTGGAGCAGCTCGACGAGCACGACCGTGAGCACGCCCGTCGCCGCGGCGGCGAGCACGAGCCAGGGCGAACTGAGATCCTTGACCACGAAGAAGGCGATC
>VGXI01000076.1 GCA_016873475.1 bacterium
GGGGTGCTGAGTTCGTACTCGAAGCCAGGCGCCAGGCCGCTGACTTCCACGCTTGCGAAGGCGCCGATCGCCGCGCCCGCCGCCGTGAGCAGGGTGAAGCTGTCGCCCTCCTGCGGCAGGTAGCCCCCGGAGAAGTTGAGTTCCAGGATGCCGTCAAGGTTGGCCGTGTCGCTGACGGCCACGCTGCTGTACTGCCCGGGTTCGGTGCCGGTCAGGGTCATCGCGAGCCGGCCGCCGGCGCCCATCCTCAGGCTGCCGATGATCTCGAAGGTCGTGGTCCCCGCCTCTGCCCGCGCGGGCGGGCGCGGCGCGGCGAAGCGAGGATTCGGAGTGCTTACCGTGATCCCGGGAGCCACGACCCCATCGTTCTGGAGTCCGAGGAAGCCCACGGCCAGCGTGCCGGTGCCCTTGATCGTGTCGCCGGGAGTGGCGACGTAGGTTCCGTTGGTCTCGACCAGCGCGTTGTTCTTCATCACCACGAGCCCGGGGCCGCCGCCGTCGAACCCGACTGTCAGGACATCCAGCGCGCGCACCATGCCGCCGTCGACATCGAGCATGCCGCTTCCGCCCTGGCCGGCCCGCCCACCCAGCTCGATGTTCCGGCAGCGGAGCAGGCCGCCGCCGTCGAGGCTGATGCCGGCATTGTACGCGCGCCCAATGGCGCATAGGCCTGCCAGGGGATCCACCACATCCAACTGCGTCGAGCTCCCAATGTGCGCTTGACCCCAGAGGATCGCGGCGCCCTCGCCGTCCATGCCGAGGATCAGGTTGCCTTCGATGCCGCCCGTCGCCCCGCTCCACAGGGCCAGGAGATTCACGCTGCCGGGGCCGCCGACGAGCACGTCGCCCAGCACGTCGAAGCGCGAAGGACCGCCGTTCGGCAAGGTCCCGTCGACTCTGAGTCCGCCAGACTTGATGCTCACGTTCTGGTGGACGTAGAGCTGGCCGCCGTCGAGCACCTCGACGTTGCCGAACTCCGCATTCCCGATGGTCAGGCTGCCCTGCAGCGCCCACAGTGAGGACGGGCCGAGGCCCGCGCCGTCGATGATCACCTGCGAATCCTCGCTGGGGATGCCGTAGCTGACGAAGGCATCGTCCGAGTCAACGCGCGCGCCACCCCTGATGGTCAGGCTGGCCGAATCGCCGTAGCCCACGGCGATATTGCCCGTCGACCAGTAGGAGCCGTCACCGCTGACTTCCGCCCCGCCCCATGCGTCGGGCAGCAAGCCGCCGAGGCGCGATTCGGTGCTGCTCAGGTGGCCGCCGCCCGTCACGAACACCTGGCCCGGGCTCTCGTCGCCGACGGTCAGGCGCCCCGTGCCGGTCAAGCTGGTGCCGCTGCCCACGACCTGGAGATGCGCCGTGGGCAGGGCCGGTGGATTGGCAGGTCGCCTGCCGCCAATGATGGCGTGGGAGAAGGTCGCCGCGCCGGAGTAGACGTGGGCGGTCGCGTCGTCGTTGACCTCCAGGGAAGGCACCTCCGGCGAGTCGTAGACCAGGTTTAGGTCCATGTTGTTGAAGGCCACGGTGTTCGTGGAGGCGATGATCAGGCGGTCGATGGCGAAGCGGCTGCGCGGCGAGGCCAGCGTGCTGACGTCCACCGAGTAGCTGCCGCCGATATCGAAGATGGCGACATCGCCGGTGCCGGGGATGCCCTGCGGATCCCAGTTCGTGGCCAGGTGCCAGGAGCCCCCGCTCGGGTTTGCCCAGTGATAGCCCTGCGGCTCGAGCAGAAAGGCGCGCGTCTGGCCGCCGAAGGTGCCGAAGCCGACGACCTGGCCCCGCTCGTTGATGGCGCGCGCCTCGTTCAGGACCCAGCCGGAGTCCTGGGGGATCAGGTCGTTGAGGTCCCGCATCTGACCATTCGCCCAGATGAAGGCGCGCGAGTTCTGTCCGGTCGACAGCGCGCCCACCACCTGTCCCTTGTCATTGATATCGTAGGCGATGCTGTGCGTCCAGGTGAGAGCGCCTAGGTCTTGCATCGCGCCATCCCACAAGAAGGCACGATTCGTGGTGTTGTCGGACAACCGGGATACACCGACCACCTGACTGTTTTCGTTGATCGCCTCCGCCTCGCTGGAATCACCGCCCAACGTGCCCAAATCCTGCATCCCGCCGTTCTGCCACAAGAAGGCGTGAAGGTCCCCCGCGGCATTGTACGAGCCGCCGACGACCTGTCCGGCACCGTTGATGCCGAGAGCAATGCCGCCGGCGGGCCACACCGGGTCCAGGTCGCCCAGGTCCACGATCCCGCCGCTGCCCCACAGGACGGCGTGTCCCAATGCGTCAGCGTCCTGTGCTTGCCCCACCGCCTCTCCGGTGCTGTTGATCTCGTAGGCGAAACTGATCAGACCCCCAAGCGTGCCCAGGTCTTGCATGGTGTTGTTCTGCCACAGAAAGGCGTGTAAATCTCCCGAGGCATTGGCCGATCCGCCGACGACCTGACCGGCGTCGTTGACATCGTAGGCCCAACTGCCATTCGCACCTAGCGCGCCCAGATTGGTCATGGTCCCGTCATTCCACAAAAAGCCATAATAATTTGAACCGCTTTGGGAGACGCCGACGATCTGTCCGTCGTCGTTGATGCCCATGGCCTTGGTCGTGACTCCACCCAGCGTGCCAAGGTCGATGGCGCTGTAGGCGGACTGAGACCGCGCGGCCTGGTGCACCGGCAGCGGGTCGGCGGCTGCGACGGCAGCCGGTGTGGCCCGCGCGGCAGTCGGATGCGTAGACAGCAACGGCATCAGCACTAGCGAGAGTGTTTGGAGTCGCATATCCCTCCTTGGTCCCAATCCGGGCCGCAAGGCGCAAGCAGTGCCGCGCTCTATCGATCGCCCCGGGCATGCCCCTATCGACGGGCAGGCAATCCAAAGGCACAGGTACCGGGCAGAGCTCCCGCTCCGATCACCGCAGCAGTACGAGGCGCGCCGAGCGTTCTTCGCCGGCGGTAGACAGCCGCAGCAGGTAGATCCCGCTGGCGACGCGCCGCCCTCTGGCGTCGCGCCCGTCCCAACGGAGTGTGCGCTCGCCCGCCGGCTGGCGACCCGCTACGAGGCTGCGCACGAAACGGCCGGCGAGATCGTAGACCTCCAAGCGCGCATCGGTCTCGGAGGCCAGCGCGAAGCTGATGCCGATCGCCGCCGGAGCGGGATTGGGCCAGGCCTTCAGCTCACCCAGCAAGCCGCCAAGGGGAGAGGCACCCGGCTCCCCAGCCCCCAGGGCAGAGGCCAGGCAGAACTCGTAGACGCGACTCGCACCGGCATCGACGACCCAGAGCCGCCGACCGGCAGCGTCGATTTCGATGCCGCAGTATGTGAAGCCAGCGAAGCCGTCGGCAACCAGCGTGACGCTGCCGGTGGTCGGATTGATCCAACGCAGGCTGTTGCCGCCCTGCTCGATGACGTAGATGCGATCCATCACCGCGTCGTAGTCGATGCCGACCATGTTCGTGAGCGGCACGGAGAGCGTGAGAGTCGTCGTCGTGCCGTCCGGCGCGAGAATGGTGATCGTGTTCGGATCGACGGTGCCGGCCAGGTACACCTGGCCGGGGCGTCCGCTCGCGATGTCGCGGAAGTCCCGATCCCCCGGATGCGGCATCACCAGACGCTCGTCTTCTGCGACGGCGGCGGAAAAGGCCCAGACGTCGTCCTGCCCATTGTAGCCGCAGTCCGCAACGAGGATGTCGCCCGGATTCACGTTGGGTCCGGAAAAACCAGGGGGCGCGAAGCAGAGTCCGCTGGGATCGTCGTCACCGCTGTGGAAACCGGACACCCAGAGCGTGGAGCCGCTTCCCGACGCATCGTGGTAGATTTCGCCGCTGGTGTCCTCTGTGGTGAAGGCAGCGCCGCTGGCATCGAAGATGAGATGCGCCGGCAGCGCATAGGCAGCCAGTCGCATGCCCGCGGCGGGGCCAGCCAGAGCCCAGAGTCCGCCACATGATCCGGAGGCCGAATCGATGGTGCCGTAGAGCAGCCCATCGGCCGGGTTCAGGGCCACGGTCGAGATGCCGGCGAAGCCAAGAACCTCGCAGAGTTCTACTCCGGGATCGCTGACCACGATCGGCAGGTCCGGTGGCGGACAGCCAGCCGTCAAGCGGCCAAAGTTGTCGACGCCGATGGTCTCGGTGCTGTTGCTGAACTCCAGCTGCAAGCGACACTCGGAGACATCCATGAGCAGGGCATCCCAACTCCCGGCGGTGACGGTCCAGGCCGCCGCCGTCAAAGGGAAGGTAATGGTCTTCCACAGGCGGCCGATGGGGGGCAGCTCCGCGGCAGGCATCGCCGCCACCGCCGTGCCGCCAGGACCAGAGAGGCGGATGAATTCAGGGACATCGATCAAGGCACCGCCAGCGCTGAGCAGGCGCAGATCGATCGTCAGATAGCCGCTGCCACTCGGGCTGTACCAATTGCCCAAGAAGCCCGAGGCCACGTAGGCAGAGGAGACTCCGGATGCATCCGACACCTGGCAGAAGCCGCCCCCGTTGCCACCATCGCCTGGGTTCGTAGCACCGCCCGTGCTCGTGAAGGACCAATCGCCGAGGCCGGCCGCCGAGAAGGTCTTGCCCCGACAGGAGCTGTAGACGGGCGCCACGTGCCCACTCACGCGGATGTTGTCCAGGCGCACGATCTCCTACCCCGTGACGAATTCGCCAGCGATCGTGAGTGAGTTGACGTCCGCCAGCAGGCCGCCCCAGGTACCGCTTTCGAGGATCCAGTTGGCGGCGGCCATGCCGACGCGCAGATCGGTCCAAGCGGACTGCGGCGGGACGTAGTTCGCGATCGCATGCGCTGCGCCGCCCGGCCCAGCAATGCAGAACACGTAGGCCGCAGGCACGATCGCGCCGCCGCTCGTATTCTGGAAGAAGTAGTCCAGGCTGAGCGTGTCTGCGTTCGAAAGTCCGCTCCAGTTGCCGAGGAGGACCAGCGGAGCAATGGCCCGGTTGTCGTCGCCGATGGCCAGGTCGTTGACGGACAGACAGCCACCTGGATTGCCGAGGCCGCTCCAGGCGGCGGCGTTGTCGCCCGTAACCCGCCAACCCTCGAGCTCGGCATCGAAATCGGTCTGGACCGCTGCGGACGCCCAAGCCACCAGGCAGAGCAATGCAAAAAGGGGCGGGAGAGAGAACAAACTCAATACACGAACTGCTCACACCTGGTGCCGAACCATGGCTGTGCCTCCGCGATCGCAGGTCGGTATGGGCTGCGCTACTGCCCAACGTGCCCTGATTAGCTGCGTACCGATGCTGACAATGGGCCTTGCGCTCTCACGCGAGTCCGCAGTCCGCCTGAGGCGCCGCGGTCGACGGGCCGCCGAGCGCCGCGACGAGAAGCTGGATCGTTAGGACGCGGTCCACGGGAACTCCTGGTACGGAATGGCCGAAGCGGGCGCTGAAAAAGCCGAATCCAAGTGGCGGGCGGTTGATCCTCGGCAAGTCACTCGGGTCGATGCGTGAGGCTCGGGCCCGCCTGCGCATGGCCTCGCGAATGATTGCGAGTATGCGGCCGGGAATGGTTGAAGTCAATTGGTCTCGGCAATTGATTGGCTCGGAGTGCAGGACCACCAAGTCCAGAGATCCAGAGATCCGATACGGAACGAGCCGCACAGGCAATCGATCGCTTGCCCTGCCTCGGCTCGCGATGGTTCCTACACGCCTGCCGCGCCTACATCTCAGCATGATAGGGGCAGGCCGCGAGGTGCCCGCTGGCCACTTCGAGCAGCGGCGGCCTCGCCTCGGCGCAGGCCGGCCGCGCGATCGGGCAGCGCCCGCGGAAGACGCAGCCGCTGGGCTTGTTGATTGGCGTGGGCACGTCGCCCTCGAGGATGATCCGCCCCGCGCGCGTCTTGCCGGGATCGGCGAGCGGCACGGCCGAGAGCAGCGCCTTGCTGTAGGGATGCCGCGGCCGGTGGTAGACCTCCAGCGCCGGCCCCAGCTCGACGAGGCAGCCCAGGTACATCACCGCGATGCGCGTGCTGATGTGCACCACCACGCTGAGGTCGTGCGCGATGAAGAGATACGTGAGCCCGAACTCATCCTGCAGGTCCATGAGCAGGTTGATCACCTGCGACTGGATGGAGACGTCCAGCGCGCTCACCGGCTCGTCGGCGACGATGAGCTTGGGGTTCGTGGCCAGCGCGCGCGCGAAGCCGATCCGCTGGCGCTGCCCGCCCGAGAACTCGTGCGGATAGCGGTGGCTCTGCTCGGCGCTGAGCCCGACCTTCTCGAGCAGCCAGCCCACGCGCTGAAGGCGTTCGCGGCGACCCATCCCCCGCTTGTGCAGGGTGAGCGGCTCCTCGATGATCTGGCCCACCGTGAGCCGCGGGTTCAGCGACGAGTAGGGATCCTGGAAGATCATCTGCAGGTCGCTGCGGTAGGGCCGAAGCCGCCGGCGGCTGAGCGCGAGCAGATCGACCTCGCCGCGCTCGCTGGCGAAGTAGGCGTGACCCTTGATCGCCGCATCGGGCGCGGTGGTCCAGAGGATGTTGAGCAAGGCCCGCCCCACCGTGCTCTTGCCGCAGCCCGACTCGCCGACGAGCCCCAGCGTCTCGCCGGGTTGCATCGCGAAGCTCAGGTCCTCGACCGCGTGCACCTCGGCTTGCTTGCGCAAGAGCACCCCCCCGAAGATGGGGTAGCGCACATCAAGGCCCTCGACGCGGAGCAGCGGCCCGCTCACGAGCCCACCTCCGCGTCGACGAGATGGCAGCGCACGCTGTGCCCGGGGGCGACCTCGCGCAGCGCGGGCTCCTCAACTAGGCATCGTGGCTCCGCAAGCTGGCAACGCGTGCAGAACTTGCAGCCCGCGGGCATCTCGAGAATGCTGGGCACGGTGCCGGGGATGGTCGCGAGGCGCCGCTGCGTCTCGCGGTCGGGCCGCGGCAGGCTGGCCAGCAGGCCGATCGTGTAGGGGTGCCGCGGCTCGGCGAAGAGCGCGGCGACGGGCGCCACTTCCTGGATCACGCCGCCGTACATGACGATCACGCGCTCGCAGGTCTCGGCCACCACGGCGAGGTCGTGCGTGATCAGCAACACAGCCGCCTCGGCGCGGCGCGCCTTCATCGCGAGCATCAGGTCCAGGATCTGCGCCTGGATGGTGACATCGAGCGCCGTGGTCGGCTCATCGGCAATGAGCAGGGCCGGATTGCAGGCCAGGGCCATGGCGATCATCACGCGCTGGCGCATGCCGCCCGAGAACTGGTGCGGGTACTCGCGCAAGCGCCGCGCGGCGTCGGGGATGCCCACCTGCTCGAGCAACTCGGTGGCCCGCCGCCGCCGCTCGCGCTTGTCCAGCTTCTCGTGCTCGGCGAGGATCTCCTCGATCTGGTAGCCGACCGTGAAGACCGGGTTCAGGCTCGTCATCGGCTCCTGGAAGATCATCGCGACATCCTTGCCGCGCACCCGGTGCAGCGCCTCGTAGTCGAGCTTCAGCAAATCGCGGCCGCCGAACAGCACGCTGCCGGCGCTGATCTCGCCCGGCGGGTTCGGGATCAGGCGCACCAGGCTGAGCGCCGTCACGCTCTTGCCGCTGCCGCTCTCTCCCACCACGCCCAGCACCTCGCCCGCGTAGATGTCGAAGTCCACCCTGTCGATCGCCGTGGCCACCCCCGCCTCCGTGTGGAAGCGAGTCGTCAGGCCGCGGACCTCGAAGAGCTTGGCGCGGGTGGACATCAGCGCAGCCTCGAGAAGACCTTCGGGTCGAAGGCCTCGCGCACGGCCTCGCCGATGAAGGTCACCATGAGCAGCGTCGCGAAGAGCGCGGTGAGCGGGGTGAGGATCAGCCACCAGGCCGTGGTGATCTCGTCCATGCCCTGCTGCACGAGCTGCCCCCAGCTCGGCGTCGGCGGCGCCAGGCCGAAGCCGAGGAAGTCCAGGCTCACCAGCGAGCCGATGTAGCCCACCACCGCGAAGGGCGCGAAGCTGATCACCGGGGTGAGGGCGTTGGGCAGGATGTGCCGGAAGATCACCTGGCGGTTCGAGGCGCCCATCGCGATCGCGGCTGCCACGTAGTCCTTGGCCTTCTCGCGGTAGAACTCGCCGCGCACGTAGTAGGTCATGCCCATCCAGCCGAACAGGGTGAGCACCACCACGAGCAGCGCGAAGTTGGGCTGCAAGATCGAGCTGATGATGATCATCGTGTAGAGGAAGGGCATCGCGCTCCAGATCTCGATCAGGCGCTGCACGCTGATGTCGAAGCGCCCGCCGTAGTAGCCGAGCAGGGCGCCGATCGTGATCCCCACGACGTAGGAGACCAGCGTCGTGATCAGCGCGAAGCTGATCGAGATGCGGAAGCCGTAAACGAGCCGCGCGAAGACGTCCCGCCCGCGGTTGTCCGTGCCGCACCAGTGGGCGCGGCTCGGGGCATGCGGCGGCTGGCCGGGCAGCTCGAGCAGCGACTCGTTCGGGTGGTAAGGGTAGAGCGGCATCCACGCGAAGCCCTTGCCCTCGGCCTTGACCCGCGCCGCCAGCGCGCGGTAGTTCGGCTCCGCGCTGCCCTCGCCGCCGAAGAGGCTGTCCGGGTAGAAGTGCGCGAGCGGCGTGTAGGTCTTGCCCTCGTAGCGCAGCAGCAGCGGCTTGTTGTTCACGACCAGCGGCAGCAGGAAGGAGAGCAGGTAGGCGCTCGCGAGCAGCAGGAAGGAGTACCAGCCGCGCTTGATGCGCCGGAACTTCCGCAGCCGCTTCCTGAAGAGGCTGGCGCTGAGTTGCTCGGTCTTGATCTCGCTGGTCGCCATGCCGTCCTACTTGAAGCGGATGCGCGGGTCGATCACCGCGTAGAGGATGTCGCTGAAGATGTTGCCGAAGAGCCTCAGCAGCGAGCTGATCACGAGGATCCCCAGCACCACCGGGTAGTCGCGCCGGATGATGCTCGTGAAGCCGAGCAGGCCGAAGCCCTGGATGTTGAAGACCTTCTCGATCAGGTAGCTGCCCGCGAGCACCAGGCTGAGCAGGTGGCCCAGGCCCGTCGCGATCGGGATCAGGCTGTTGCGCAGCGCGTGCACGAAGACCACGCGCCGCTCGGAGAGGCCCTTCGCGAAGGCCGTGCGCACGTAGTCCTGGCCGAGGTTCTCCAGCAGCGAGTTCTTCATCACCACGGTGAGCGTGGCGAAGCTGCCCACCATGTAGGCCGTCACGGGCAGGATCGTGTGGTGGAGCTGGTCGAGGATCTTCGCCCAGAGGCTCAGTTGCTCCCAGCCCGCGCTCCTGAATTCCCCGAGCGGGAAGACGCTCCAGAAGCTCCCGCCGCCGAAGAGCACCAACAGCATCGCGCCCAGCGCCCAGCCCGGGATCGAGTAGCCGAGAAAGACCAGCGCGCTCGTCGCCATGTCGAAGCGGCTCGTGTGCCGGATCGCCTTGAAGACGCCCAGCGGCACGCAGACCAGGTAGCTCAGCATGAAGCCGATCAGCCCGAAGTAGATCGAGACCGGGAAGCGCTTGGCGATCACCTGCGATACCGGCTCGGCGTAGACGTAGCTGCGGCCCATGTCGCCGGTGAGCAGCCCGCTGAAGCGCGTCCAGGCGACGGTGATGCGCGGCTCCGGCTGCTTCGCCACGGAGTCGGGCGGCGCGACCTCGGTGATCTTCCAGCGCCGCGGCACCTCGCTCGTGTCCAGCGCGAGCCGCCAGCCCTCGCCCGCGGCGAAGTCGGCCTTCGCGCGCAGGCGGCCGGGGAGTTCGGTCCACACGCCCGGCGCGAGCGCCGTGGAGTCGACGCGGTTGCGCACGTAGACGCCCTTGAACTTGAGCCAGGCGACGATGACCGTCGAGTCGCTCGCCCCCGCTGCGGGCGGCAGCACCCCCGCGATCTCCCAGCGCTGGGAGAGCTCCGTCAGGTCCCACTCCAGGCGGTATTCGCTCGCGCCCTCGGCAATGGGTAACGCGCGCGCCTTGACGCCGCGCTCGACCTTGCTCCACTCGCCGGGCTTGAGCGTGACCGGGTCCATCTCGCGCGGCCAGAGGCCCAGCCAGCGCAGGTAGCGCACGGGCAGCGGCTTGTCGAAGCCGTAGAAGCGGCGCATCTCGGCGAGGGCGTCGGGAGGAATCTCGATGCCGCCGGTGGCGTCGCTCGTGCCGCCGGAGGTCTCCCCGGCCATCATCCCGGCCTGGAGCTTGAGCAGCTCCTGTTCGAGCGGCCCGCCCGGCACGAGCTGCATGATCGTGAACACCAGCAGCGTGATGCCGAGGAAGGTGGGCACGACGAGCAGGAAGCGACGGATGAAGTAGCCGGTCATGCCGCCTAGCCCTTCCCCAGCCGGCGCGGCCAGGTCCTGTCCTCGACCTCGCCCACGGGCAGGCGCCTCGCGGGATCGGCGATCGCCTCGCGCAGCGCCCGCTCGCGCGCCGGGTCGAGGTACCAGTAGGTCTGCACGGCGAGGTGGTCGCCCGTGCGGCCCAGGTAGCCCTCCGGGTAGCCGAACTTGTTCCAGAACACCAGGCGCTGGTAGGGCCCGTACCAGGCGAGCGCGTAGGGACAGATCTCCGAGAGCCGGCGGTCGATGCGCTGGATCAGGGCCTCGCGCCGCTCCTGGTCGTACTCGTGGTCGTAGACGAGGGCCAGCGAGTCGATCAGGGCGTCCTTGACACCGGTGATGTTGGTGGAGGGCGTCTGGTCGGCGACGCTCGAGTGGAAGCTGCTGTTCGGATTCGGCCAGAAGAGCCCGCCCCAGCTCTGGAAGGCGAGCTTGAAGTTGTGCTCCATGTTGTTCTGGAACTGCGTGGTCGCCGTGAGCTGCTTCAGGTTCAGCTTGATGCCCGCCTTCTTCAGCTCCTCCTGCAGAACCGTGTGGATCCTCTCCCAGCTCGGGCTGTCGAAGGTGAGTGTCAGCTCGATCATCTGGCCCTTGGCGTTCACCAGCCAGCCCTCGGCGTTGCGCGTCCTGAAGCCGGCCTCGGCGAGCAGGCGCTTCGCGCGCTCGGGGTCGTACTCGTACTTCACGTTGTGCGGGTTCTCGTACACGCTGGCCGGGAAGTAGGTGTAGAGCTTCTCGTACTCGCCATAGAAGAGCTTGGCGATCAGCGTGTCGCGGTCGTAGAGGTGCGCGAAGGCCTTGCGCACGCGGATGTCGTCGAAAGGCCACTCGCGCATGTTGAAGGCGAGGCCGGCCACGCCCTGCGTCTTCTCGTTGTGGATCTTCCGCTTCAGGCAGAGGCCGCGCTGGATCTCGTCGTAGTCGAACTCGTTCACCCACCAGCTCGCGCGGTTCACGGGGTAGACGTCCAGCTCGCCCTTCTTGAACTTCTCGAGCCAGAGCCGCTCGTCCATGACGACCAGCCATTCGATCTCGTCGAAGTTGTAGAGGCCCGCGTTCTCGGGGCGCGCGGCCCCCCACCAGTCGAGCCGGCGCGTCAGCACGAGGCTGCGCCCGCGGTCGATGCGCGCGGGGTCCAGCGCGTAGGGCCCGGTGCCGGGCAGCGGCGTGTACTGGAAGCGCTCGAGGTACTCCGCGCCCTCCATGCCGCCGATCACGTGCGCGGGCAGCACGCGCAGCGAAACGCTGAAGTAGAGGAAGTGCCGCCAGTTCTCCTCGGTGGTCGTCACGTGGAAGAGGTAAGGGCTCTCGGCCACGGGCGCCGTGAACTTGCCGTAGAGCAGGTTCGAGTAGGGCATCAGGATGCCCGGGTCGGTGAGGAGCTGCCAGGTGGCGAGCCAGTCGTCGGCGGTGACGGGCGCGCCGTCGGACCAGCGCGCCTCGGGATTGAGGCGGTAGCTGAAGGTCATCTTGTCGGCGGAGAGCTGCCAGTGCGTGGCGAGCAGGGGCACCAGCTCGAGCGTGTTGCCGTCCAGGGTGAGCAGGTTCTCGTACAGGAGCGCGGCCGTGGCGCTGATGAAGGTGTTGTTGGAGTCCTTGCCCACGTTGCGCAGGGTGGGGGGAAAGTCCGGCATCGCCAAGCGCAGGCGGCCGCCCTTGACGGCCGCCGGGTTGCCCGTGACCGTTGCCGCCCCCGTCTGCCAGCCGGCTTCGGGATGCGCGGCCACCCAGGCCTCGAAGCCGGGGCCGCCGAGTTCAGCGGGCACGCCGGGCACGCCCGGAGCGGCCTGGGCACGGGCGGCGCTGAAAAGCAGCCCGGCCAGGGCCAGGGCGGCGAGTCCCGCCTTCATCGGCGAGGGACCTCCTGCTAGGATGTGGGTTCTCGGAATCTACCGGAAGGGGCCCCGGCAGGTCAAATCGGCCGCGTCTAAGTGCCGATTCGAGCAGACCCTACGCAGGGGCCTCAGGAGCGTTGCATGGACTTCGAGCGCGCGCGCCGGCGCATGGTGGACGAGCAGCTCGCGGCCCGCGGCCTGCGCGACCCGCGCGTGCTGGCCGCGATGGCCGAGCTGCCGCGGCACCTGTTCGTCCCCCCCGACTGGCGCGAGCAGGCCTACGCCGACACGCCGCTGCCGCTCGGCCCGGAGGCGACGATCAGCCAGCCCTACATCGTGGGCCTCATGCTGGAGAAGGCGGAGCTGGTCGCCGGCGAGCGCGCGCTCGAGATCGGCACGGGCTCGGGCTATCAGGCGGCGCTCCTCGCCGAACTCGGCGCCGAGACCTACAGCATCGAACTCGATGCCCGCCTCGCCGCGCAGGCGGCGCGCGCGGTCCTCGCCGCCGGGTATCCCGAGGTGCAACTGCGCGTCGGCGACGGCCGCCTCGGCTGGCCCGAGGCGGCGCCCTTCGCGGTGATCCTCGTCACTGCGGCGGCGGCGGTCACGCCGCCCGCCCTGATCGAGCAGCTCGCCGAAGGCGGCCGCCTACTCATCCCCGTGGACACGGGGCCCATGGCAGGCGGGATCGAAAACCACCAGAACCTACTGCGCCTCCGCAAGCGGGCGGGCCGCCTCGAGACGGAGCGCCTGCTCGCCGTGCGCTTCGTGCCCCTGCGCTAAAGCCCCCTGGCGGCCTCGCCTCCGGGGCGCCGAGCCCATCCCGCTCGTGCCCTTACGCGGGCGGCCTACCTGACGACGAGCAGCTTACCCGCCTTGCGCACACCGTCGATCTCGAGGAGGTAAAGGTAGACGCCCGCCGGCAGCGCCTGGCCCCCTGCGTCGAGGGCCTGCCAGGGCAAGCGGTGCACCCCAGCGCTCAGGCGCTCCCCGGCCAGCAGCGTCGCTAGCCTCCGGCCGTTCACATCGTAAACGGTCGCCGAGACCTCGCTCGCCGCAGGCAGAGAGAAGACGATCTGCGTTTGGGGCGCGAAGGGATTCGGGTAGTTGCCCAGGAGCGCTGGACCTGTCCCCGGCAGCTCAGCTTCGGCTCCCACGACTTCGCAGCCTTCGCCGTAGGCTCCCATCACGACGCCGCAGTCGTTGCCCGCCGGCAGGCAGGGCGAGGAAGCCTCCAGCGTGAAGGCGAAGGTGGGGTCGTTGATCGCGCCGCAGAAGAGCGGGTCCGCTGAGACGTTGCCGTTGATTCCAGTCTGGTCGCCGATCTCGAGGGG
>VGXI01000077.1 GCA_016873475.1 bacterium
TTTTGCTCGTGTAGATCTCCTCGCTCGCCTTCCAGGCGAAGCCCGTCGCCTGGGTCGGTTCCCCGGCCGCGGGCCGGCTCCAGAGCGCCTTCGCCGCCAGCTCGAGGCTGAGCGAGGGCCGCAGGCCGTAGCGCAGGTGCAGGGCGAAGTTGGGATTGACGTCGCTGTAGTCGCGCTCGCCGCCCATCAGCTTCATCGCCGCGGCCTCGCCGCCGAGGCCGAGGCGACCGCTCACGTCCTCCGCGCGCAGCGGGGACGCCCCCAGCAGGAGCGCAAGCAGCAGTGTCCAGCGCTGAGGCGGCAGGCTTCGCATGGCTCTTCTCCCTCGTTACTTGCGCAGCAGGTCGCGGATCTCGGTCAGGAGGACTTCCTCCTTGGTGGGCGCGGGCGGCGCGGCCGGCGCTTCCGCTTCCTTCTTCTTCAGCGTGTTCATCCACTTCACCATCATGAAGATCGCGAAGGCGATGATCAGGAAATCGACGACCGTCTGGACGAAGGCGCCGTACTTGAGCGTAACCGCCGGGGCCTCCGCCGTCGCCTGCTTCATCGTGACAGCGAGGTTCGTGAAGTCGACGCCGCCGAGCATCATCCCGATGGGAGGCATCAAGACATCGTTGACGAAGGAGGCCACGATCTTGCCGAACGCGCCGCCCATGATGATGCCCACGGCCATATCCATCACGTTGCCCTTCATCGCGAAGGACTTGAACTCGCTCATCATGCTCACGACCGTACCTCCTATTGGTTGCGCCAGTGCGATGAACACCGCCGACGATCGAGCGGGCGGCAGTGTAGACGCTCCGCGGGCGCGAATCAAGGTGCCCCGGGCTCTTGACAGTCGGGGCGGTCCCATAGATTGCTCGCGCTCGCCCGCCGTGGGCACAGACGCACCAGCAGAATGTCGACGCCGAAGGCGAGCGCAGCTGGGACGCCCCGGAGAAGTCCACCGACCTCGTAGATCTGGAGTCGATTCTCCGCTTCACGCTGGGCAGCGATGTCGATCCCTTCGTCATTGGGAGAACATCTTCACCGCGGCGATCACCAAGCACATCGCGGTGAACCTCTACCTGCGCTGGGCCTATGACAAGTACGACAACAGCGTGAAGCCGGATGTGGGCCCGGACGGCACGCTGCTCAACGCGGCCGCCGTGGGCGCCGCCGTCCGCAAGGGCGGGCAGTTCAAGCAGACCCTGGCTCTGGGATTCAACTACCGCCTCTTCTAGGCGGCGGCGGGGATCGGCGCGCGGGGTGGGCCCCTTGGACTCACCCCGCGTGCGTTCTGACGGCCGCGCGTTGGCCGATGAGCTGCGAGGCCAGCATGCCGACGAGCATCAGCGCGCAGCCGGCCAGGCGCCGGCCGCCGAGCTGCTCTTCGAGCAGCCACCAGCCGCCGAGCGCCGCGAAGACCGCCTCCAGGCTGAGCAGCACGGCGGCGTGGGCGGGCGGCGCTTGCCGCTGCGCCACCACCTGCAGCGTGAAGGCGACGGCCGTCGAGAGCAGACCGGCGTAGAGCACGGAGGGCGCGCCGCCGCGCAGGTCGAAGGGCAGCCCGTGTTCGTGGACGATCGCGAGACCGGCGCTGAGGACGGCAACCGTCGCGAACTGCAGGAAGGCGATGACGAGAGGATCGTGCCGGCGCGTCCAGCGGGCGATGACCAGCACGTGCACCGCCCAGAAGAAGGCGCCGCCCAGCACCAGCAGCTCACCGTACTCGATGCGCCAATCCGGGCGCACGCTCAGCAGGAAGAGGCCGCCGACGGCGAGCAGAGCGCCCAGCCAGGTGCCGTAGCCGGTGCGCCGGCCTTCCAGGCCGCCCAGCACCGGCACCACGATCACGTAGAGCCCCGTGATGAAGCCCGCCTTGCCGGCGTCCGTGTTGACCATGCCCCACTGCTGGAAGCCGGCGCCGAGGTAGAGCGCGAGCCCCGCCTGCAGGCCGCCGAGCAGCGCGGGCCGCAGGCCGGCGCGGCGAGCGCCGAGGAGCACGAAGGGGGCGAGGGCGAGAGCACCGAGGGCGAAGCGGAATGCGTTGAAGCTGAAGGGTCCCAGGTGCGCCATCCCCTCCCGCTGGGCGACGAAGGCGAAGCCCCAGATGAGCGCGGCCAGGAGCAGGAGGGCATCGGCTTTCAGTTTCACGGGCGGGCGCTCCGCGCGCAGAAGGGAGCGGGAGCATAGCCTTTCTGGGGCTGCCTGTCGATGCCTTGGCCGGCCGGTGGTGGCCTCGACCCGGCGGGCGCTTCAAGTCCGTCGGAGCGCCGTGCTATACTCATGCCCTGCCACCGGCGGCGCCGCTACCACGCCCGAGGCCCCATGCTCCGCTCGCTGCTCGCCTGTCTCGTCCTGCTGATCGCCACGCCGGCCGGCGCCATCACGCTGCGCGCTGCCTTCGAGGCCGCCGGTCCCGGCGAGGGCTACGACAAGCTCGTCGTGCTCGAGGCCGGCGTGGTCTACACGGGCGGCCTGCACGTGGGCCCCATCCTGGTGCCCGAGAGCACGAGCTACTCCGGCGAGGCGGGGTTGAACGTGAAGATCGTCGGGGGCGGCGCCGTGCTCGATCTCGGCGGCAGCCAGCTCGCGATCTCCTACTGCCCGAACCGGCTCGACGTCGAGGACTGCGTCATCGTGAACGGCAGCCTGCGCTACCGCGGCCTCGACTACGAGCCCGATCGCCAGCCGCGCGGCACGGTGCGCCAGGTCACCTTCTATCGGCCGCACGACTACGCGCTGCGCCTCCAGCGCACGGGCAGCGGGATCGTCTTCGAGCGCAACCTCCTGGTCGATGCCGTCGAGACGGGTCCGGACTGGATCTTCAACAACGGCTACCCGATGGATTGGCTGCAGACGGGCCTGAACGTGGCGCTCGGCCTGGGGGGCGCGCCGCTGGTGCGCGACAACTGGAGCTTCCGCAGCAACGCGCACGAGAACGCCGACCCGCTCCTGCACTTCGGCTTCCTCTGAGAGTACGGCTGATTCGCGCCCTTCGCCTGGCAGGCTGCCGGGTCCCCGCCAAACAGCAACCTGATCGGCACGGATCCCCAGCTCAGGGATCCCGAGCACGGCGATTACCGCCTGCAGCCGGGCTCACCAGCCGCCGGCTATGGGTGCCTGAGCTTCCCGGGTCTCCCGCCCGCCCCGCGCCCGCTCGCGCCGGCCGCGCCCGCCGCGGCGCGGCGGCCGGGGCTCGTTCTGGCCGGCGGCGCGCTCCCCGTGCGCAGCGAGATGGTCTGGGACGCCGACACGGTGCGCGTGACCGCCGACGTCCTCGTGCCGGCCGGCAGCACCCTGCGCGTGCTGGCCGGCGTGCGCGTCGAATTCGCGGGCTTCCACACGCTGACGGTAGCGGGCCGGCTGCTGGCCCTGGGAGCGCCGGCCGCGCCCATCCACTTCGACAGCGCCGAGCCCTGGCGCTTCGCGCCCGACTCGACAACAGCGGGCGCCTGGGGCGGCCTGCGCTTTCCCTTCCCGGACGCGCAGCTCGGCGGCTCGCAGCTCGTCTACTGCGTGATCGAGCACGCCAAGGGCATTGGGCCCGCGGCGCCGGGCGGCGCGCTCAGCTTCGCCGCGGGCGCCGACCACCGCGTGGAGAACTGCATCCTGCGCGAGAACGCGGCGGATTACGGCGGGGCGCTCTACTGCTCGCACTACGCGCAGCCGCTCGTCGTCGGCTGCCTGCTCGAGGGGAACCACGCCTTCGTCTCCGGCGGGGCGGTCTACTGCCTGGAGGCGATGCCGCGCCTCGTCGCCTCGACGCTGGTCGGCAACATCGACCACAACCCGCAGATCGTCGATCGCGCGGCGACCGTGACCGCGCTCATCGCGCGCCCGCAGCTCACGGGCTGCGTCGTCTGGGGCAACAGCTTCAACTACTTCGAGAACACGGCGCTGATCAACACCAAGCCCGTCTACGTTCGCTACAACGACCTGCAGACGCCCCACGCCGGCACGGGCAACTTCCTCGCCGATCCGCTCTTCGTCGGCGAGGGTGCGCATCCCTGGGCGCTCGGGGCCGGCTCGCCCTGCGTCGACGCCGGGCCGCCGGACACCACGGGCCTCGCCCTACCGCGCTTCGATCTCGTCGGCCGCGCGCGCGTGCTGGCTGGCCGCGTCGACGCCGGCTGCTACGAGGGCGACGGCAACCTCACCGGCGCGCCCGTCGCGCCGCCGGCCAGCCTGGCGCTCTTCGCGCACCCGAACCCGGTGTCGGCCGGCGGCACGTTCGTCTTCCGGCTGCGCGAGGCAGCGAGCGTGCGCCTGGAAGTCCTGGACATCCGGGGCCGCCTTCAGTCAACACTGAGCGCGGGCTGGCGGGACGCCGGCGAGCACCGCGTCGCCTGGACGCCCCGCGACGCCTCCGGCCGGCGCCTCGCCGCCGGGCTCTACCTCGCGCGCCTGGGCGCCGGCGGGCGGCAGCTCGCCACCTGCAAGCTGCTGCTCCTCGACTAGCGCCTGGGCCGCAGCCACCCGACCGGGAGGGAGCCATGAATCTGAAGGACGCCCGCGCCCTCGTCACGGGGGGCAGCGAGGGAATCGGTTACGCGATCGCGGAGGCCCTGGTCGCCAAGGGCGCCCAGGTGGCGATCATGGGGCGCGACAAGCCGAAGCTGGCGGCGGCCGCCGAGGCGCTCGGCGCGCTCGCCCTGCCCGGTGACGTCGGCGTCGAGGCCGACGCCGTGCGCGTGACCGCGGCAGCGATCGCCGGCCTCGGCGGGCTCGACGTCCTGGTCAACAACGCCGGCTTCGGGCACTTCCTCTCGCTCGTCGACATGACGACCGCGAAGTTCGAAGCCGTCTTTCGCACCAACGTGACCGGCGCCATGCTGATGGCCCGCGAAGCCGCGCGCCACTTCATCGACCAGGAGCGGGGGCACATCGTCAACGTCGGCTCGACCTCGGGGCTCGGCGGCGGCAAGTACTCGACGGCCTACTCGGGCTCGAAGTTCGCGCTGCGCGGCATGAGCGAGTGCTGGCGGGCCGAGCTCAGGCCCTACAACATCCGCGTCACGCTCGTGAACCCGAGCGAGGTGCAGACGGCCTTCTTTGCCAAGCTCGGCCGCAGCCAGGAGCTGAGCGAGAAGAAGCTGCGCCCGCAGGAGATCGCGGACGCGGTGATCGGAGCGCTCGAGATCGACGATCGCGGCTTCATCCCGGAGTTCGCGGTCTTCGCAACCAACCCCTGGTAGCGCGGCGCGCTGGGACCCTTGCGGCCGGCGGAGCGAGGGGCTAGCATCCCCGGCACCGCTCGTGCGGCCCCCTTCAGCCCAGGCAGGTCGGCATGTCGAGTCCTCACCAGTACCCCACGGAGCCGCTCTGGCTGCGCGCCCTGCTCTGGGTAGTCGCCGTCCTGCTCATGCTGGCGGCCGTGGTCTACCAGCGCAGCACCGGCCCTACCTACCCGCGCCAGGGGAGCTTCGCGGCTGGCGGGCGCAGCTTCGATTATTCCCTCGTGCGCAGCGACTGGTCCGAGCGGACGAACGACGCGGCGCGCGTGAGGCTGCCCGATCCCGGCCCGCAGGCGAGCGGCACGCTCTACTGGAAGCGCTACCGCACCGGCGACGCCTTCACACCGGCACCGCTGGCGCGCGAGACGGTGGAGGGCGAGGCCATGCTCGTCGGGCGCCTGCCCGCCCAGCCGGCGGCCGGCAAGCTGGAGTACTACCTGGAACTCGAGACCGGCGAGGCGGCGCTGCGCGTCCCGCCGGCGGCGGAGGCGAACGTGGTCATCCGCTTCAAGGACCACGTGCCCGCCGCCATCCTCGTGCCGCACGTCATCCTGATGTTCTTCGCGGTGCTGATCGGCATGCGCACCGGCCTGGCCGCCATCTTCGCGCCGAGCAGCATGCGCCGCTGGTCCTGGGTGGCCCTGATCGGGATGACCGTGGGCGGCATGGTGCTCGGCCCCATCGTCCAGAAGTACGCCTTTGGCGAGTACTGGACGGGCTTTCCCTGGGGCGGCGACTGGACGGACAACAAGATGCTCGTCATGTGGCTGAGCTGGGTCTTCGCCTGCGCGGTGATCGGCTTCCGGCCCAAGCGGCGCGAGCTGATCCCGCGGGCGGCGGTGCTGCTCGGCGCCCTCGTGATGAGCGCGGTCTACCTGATCCCGCACAGCATGGGCGGCAGCGAGCTGGACTACGGCGCCGTCGAGCAGGGCGTGGATCCGGCCGAGGCGATCCGGACCGGCAAGCGGTGAACTCCGCTCAGCTCCACCTGCTGGCTGTGCATCTGCCGGTGCTGGCCTGTCCGGCCGCGACGCTCCTGCTGCTCCTCGCCCGGGTGCTCCGCAACGAGACGCTCTTCCACACGGGCTGCGCCTTTCTCGTCTTTGGCGCCCTGAGCGCCGCCGCGGCCTACTTCAGCGGTCCCGGCGCCTACGCGAGCCTGGCCCTGCCCGCCGGCCCCGAGCGGGCGCTGGCCGAGGCGCACGGCGCGCTCGGCAAGGGCGCCTTCATGGGGATGGTCCTCGGCGGTCTCGCCGCCCTGCTCGCGCTGCTGCAGGTCGGTCAGGGCGAGCGGGTCTCGCCCTGGCTGCGCTGGAGCCTGCTCGTCGCCGCGCTCGTCCTCAGCTGGCTGCTCGCCTGGACGGCCCACCAGGGCGGGCTGATTCGTCACGACGAGCTGCGCGCCCTCTCGCTGCCGCTCTTTCCGCGTCTGTAGCGCGGTCGCGCCGAACGCGAGGGCGCAAGCGAACGGCCGCCCCTGCCAGGCGGGAGCGGCCGTCCAATCGGTAGCGGAGCCGGAGGGCGCTACTTCTTGCGCTTCTCGACTTCCCTCTTGAGCTCTTCCCTGTTCAGCACCGCGAACTCGACGCGGCGGTTCTTCGTCCGGCCCTCGACGGTGCCATTGTCCGCCACGGGCTTGGTCTCGCCGTAGCCCTTGGTCGTGTACTGGCTGGCGCTGATCTTGGGGAAGTTCTTGGTCAGGTAGTCCAGCACGGCCTTGGCGCGGGCCTCCGACAGGGTCTGGTTGTGGGCGTCGCCGCCGCTGCTGTCGGTGTGACCGCCGATCTCCAGCTTGAGCTGCGGCCACTGCATGAGGATGTTGCCGATCTCCTTGAGCGGCTTCTCGGACTCGGGCTTGAGCGTGGCCTTGTTGGTGTCGAACAGGATCGCCGAGCTGCGGATCATGCCCGTGTCCAGGAACTGGGTCTCCATCTCGGAGACGTCCACCGGGCAGCCCTTGGCGTCGACCTTGGTGCCGGCCGGGGTGTTCGGGCACTGATCGATGCCATCGTAGACGCCATCGCCGTCGCTGTCCGAGGGGCAGCCCTTGGCATCGACGGTAGCGCCCTTGGGGGTGTTCGGGCACTGGTCGACGCCGTCGGGGACGCCGTCGCCGTCGCTGTCGACCGGGCAGCCCTTCATGTCGACCTTGACGCCGCTCGGGGTGTTCGCGGAGAGGGGGAGAGGTCGATCCCATCGAAGACGCCGTCGCCGTCGCTGTCCGAGGGGCAGCCCGTGGCGTCCACCTTGGCGCCCTGCGGCGTGTTCGCGCAGAGGTCGATCCCATCGAAGACGCCATCGCCGTCGCCATCGAGGGGGCAGCCCGTGGCGTCCACCTTGGCGCCCTGGGGCGTGTCGGGGCAAGCGTCCACGTCGTCGGAGACGCCGTCGCCATCGCTGTCGTGGGCCATTGCGCGTCCGAAGGGCCAGGGCCAGCTCAGGTCGTGGACGACTTCGCCGGCCTGGGCGCGCTTGGCGGCGCGCTCAGCGCTGTCCGCCAGCGCGGGAGCGGCCAGCAGGGCCGCCAGTGCGAGGGCCAGGATCCACTTGCTCATCTGCATCTCTCCTCCTTAATACGAATGTCCGCCTAGCGGGGGCCGCCGCCGCGCGATGGCGGACGGGGCGACTGCCGGCGGCCACAATGCAACGGAAGTCGAAATCGGTCAAGTGCCGCCTTGCGCTTCCCGGGCGAATCCTGCGTTCGCGGCGGGGCACATTCATCGCTCGTCCGCCGGGAACCCGCGCAGTCGTATGTCAGCGCGCCGGTTACCCCGGCGAGGGAAGGCGAGGGATGAGGGCGACTGGGAAGGTAGCGGCTCAGGGATTCGAACCCCGGACACGCGGATTATGATTCCGCTGCTCTAACCGACTGAGCTAAGCCGCCAGCGGGACACAGGCTAATGCCCGCTCGGGGCCAAGTCAAGGGGGCCGGCCTTGCCGGACCCCGCGCCATCTGCTAGACCCAGCGCCATGGCGCGCATCTTCGACTGGCGGGACGCCCCCGCCGGTGGCCTGGCCGGCCGCCGGCTCGCGATCATCGGCTACGGCAACCAGGGCCGCGCCCACGCGGCCAACCTGCGCGACGAGGGGCTGGCCCCCCTGATCGGCGCGCGCGCGGGCGGCAGGGCCTGGAACTCGGCCCGGGAGGCCGGGTTCGAGACGCTCGCGCCCGCGGCGGCCGCCGCGGCGGCGGATGTCGTCCTCCTGCTTACCCCTGACGAGACCCAGGCCGCGCTCTACGCGAGCGAGATCCGGCCGCAGCTGAGGCCCGGCGCCGCGCTGGGCTTCGCGCACGGTTTCGCGGTGGGCTTCGGGCTGCTTGACCCGGGGCCGGGGATCGACGTCTTTCTGGTGGCGCCGAAGGCGCAGGGGCGCATGGTGCGGCGGCTCTACTGCGAGGGCCGCGGGGCGGCGGCGCTCGTCGCCGTCCACCAGGACGCCACGGGCGGCGCCTGGCAGACGGCCCTCGCCTACGCCGCGGCCCTGGGCTGCCTGCGCACGGGGGCGCTGGCGACGAGCTTTCGCGAGGAGGCGGTGAGCGACCTCTTCGGCGAGCAGGCGGTGCTCTGCGGCGGGCTCAGCGAATTGGTGCGGGCGGCCTTCGACACCCTGGTGGCGCGCGGCTATGCGCCCGAGATCGCCTACTTCGAGTGTCTGCACGAGGTGAAGATCCTGGCGGATCTGCTCTACGCGAAGGGAATCGACGGCATGCGCGGCCACATCAGCGGCACCGCCCTCTACGGCGACCTCTCGCGCGGCAAGCGCGTGATCGACGCCGCCCTGCGCGAGCGCCTGGCCGGCCTGCTCGCCGAGATCGAGTCGGGCGAGTTCGCGCGCGAGTGGGTGGCCGAGGCGGCCGCCGGCGCCGCGCGCCTGGCCGCGCTGCGCGCCGCCGACGCCGCGCATCCCATCGAAGCCGCCGGCCGGCGCGTGCGCTCCCTGATGCCCTGGCTCGCCGATGACGAGGAGGCTGCTCGATGACCGACCGCGCCTGGCCCGCCCTGCTCGCAATGGCTCTCCTGTTCGCAGGGGCCGCCGCGCGCGCGCAGTCCGCAGCGCCCGAGGGGGAGGAGGCGCCCGCCGTCGTCGACACGACCATCACCACGCCTGAGGGCATCATCATCCGCTACAAGGGCGTGCTGCCGCCCGAGGACGCGCCCGGCAGCCCCGAGCGCGTGGCCCAGGCCTTCCCGCCCGACGACCGCGTGCCGCTCGGTTACGGCTTCAAGTCCCTGCGCTTCTGGAAGGAAGGCGATCCACGCCCGGGGCCGCAGGCGAGCGAGACCCGCGTGATCACCGAGTTCGTCGACCTCCAGTACGCGGGGCCCTACGTGCCCAAGGACAACGCGCTCGCCATGGCCGAGTTCGCCGACTACACCTACTTCGGCATCAAGGAGCGGCTCGGCTGGGCGCTGGACGCGCCCTTCCCCCTGGCCGTGCCGCTGGACCTCGAGCACTGGGGCAGCGAGATGGGCCTGCCCTGGTGGGTGCCGGGCGACGTGCAGAACGGCCGCGTCGTGCTGCAGCCGATCTCGGTGATCACCTCGCGCGGCATGGCGCAGCAGTGCCTGACGCACTACTACGTCGAGTGGCAGCTGCGCCGGCGCACCGGGGAGCGCATTCCCTACTGGTTCCTCTACGGCGCGGGCGCCTTCTTCGGCGACGAGGGAAGCATCCTCGAAGGCCAGGTCGTGGTGCTCAAAGACCGCGAGCTGGACGTCGACTTCGCGACGATGACGCGCGACCTCGAGATCTTCCGCGACCGCGAGCTGATGCTGCGCGAGGTGGCGAAGCCCGGCCTCCTCGAGGAGGAGCGCCTGACGAGCCGCATCGCCTACTGGCGCGCCTTCCGCCTCGTACGGGGCATCATGCTCGGCGAGGGCCTGGGGCCCTTCAAAGCGCTGGTCGCTGCCATGGAAGCCGAGCCCGCGCTGAGTTTCGCCGATGCCGTCCAGCGCCACTATGGCAAGAGTCTGGACGACCTGATCGCCGCCTACAGCCCGCGCTAGGCAGGCGCCCGGAAAGGAAGCCCCCTGAACGTGAGCAGCAGCGCGCAGAGCCCCGCCGCCGCGCCGGTGCGCGTCCGCTTCGCGCCGAGCCCGACCGGCCATCTGCACGTGGGCGGCGCCCGCACGGCGCTCTACAACTGGCTCTTCGCCCGGCACGCGAAGGGCAGCTTCATCCTGCGCATCGAGGATACGGACGCCGCGCGCTCCACCGACGAGTCCGTGCGCGGCATCCTCGAGGCGATGCGCTGGCTGGGCCTGGACTGGGACGAGGGCCCCGAAGTGGGCGGCCCGCACGGTCCCTACTTCCAGAGCGAGCGGCGGGGCCTCTACCGCGCGGCGGCGGACGCCCTGCTCGCGGCCGGCCGCGCCTATCCCTGCTTCTGCACGGCCGAGACCCTGGCCGCGCTGCGCGAGGAGCAGAAGGCCGCCGGCGACGCCGAGCAGGGCTACGACGGCCGCTGCGGCCGCCTCGACCCGGCCGCGGCCACCGCGCGCGTGGCGGCGGGCGAGCCGCACGCCATCCGCCTGCGCGTGCCGCGGGAGGGCGCGGGCGAGGTCGCACTCGACGACTTGATCCGCGGCCGCAGCGTCTTCAAGCACGCGGTGATCGAGGACTTCGTCCTGCTCAAGAGCGACGGCCTGCCCACCTACAACTTCGCCGTGGTGGTGGACGACGATGCGATGGGCATCACGCACGTGATCCGCGGCGACGACCATATCTCGAACACGCCGCGGCATCTCTTGCTCTACGCCGCCCTCGGCTACCCGCTGCCCGCCTTCGCGCACCTGCCGATGATCCTGGGCGCCGACAAGACGCGCCTGTCCAAGCGCCACGGCGCGAGCAGCGTGCAGGAGTTCGAGCGGCAGGGCATCCTGCCCCAGGCGATGCTCAACTACCTGGCCCTCTTGGGCTGGAGCCTGGACGGCAAGACCGAGTTCTTCACGCCGAAGAAGCTGGTCGAGAGCTTCTCGCTCAAGCGCGTGGGCGCGAACCCGGCCGTCTTCGACCCGGACAAGCTGGCCTGGCTCAACGGCGAGCACTTCGCCAGGCTCGATCGCGACGAGAAGGTGCTCGGCACCTACCGCGAGCTCGAGCGGCGGGGGATCGCCCTGCCGCCCGTACCCGAGATCCACGAGCGCCTGGGCGCGATGATCCAGCTCCTCGGCAAGCGCCTGAAGAGCTTCCCCGAGGCGGCCTGGAGCCTGGAGCACTTCTTCCGCGCGCTGCCCGAGTACGACCCGGCGGTCGTGGCCGAGCGGCTCGGGGGAGCGGCGGCCGAGCGACTGGCCGGACTGGCCGCGGCCTTCGGCGCCCTGCCGGCCGGCGGCTTCGCTGCGGCCGAGCTCGAGGCCGCGCTGCGCGGGGAGGCCGCGCGCACGGGCGCCGACGCCGCCGAGCTGATCCACGCCCTGCGCGTGGCGGTCAGCGGCCGCGGGGTGAGCCCGGACATCTTCCGGATGTGCGAGCTGCTCGGGCGGGAGGCGGTGCTAAGGCGCCTGACGGAGCGGGCTTGGGAGCGAGCGGCCGGGGTCGAGGGGGCCTGATTCCGGCGGCCGGGGGGCTTGCACGCCCCCGGGGGATCTGCTACTTTTCGCCGCGTTGCTGCCCCGTCGTCTAACGGCAGGACAACGGATTCTGGTTCCGTTGATCGAGGTTCGAATCCTTGCGGGGCAACCTCTCCTGCGACCGACGGGGCGCTGGAGTCCGGCCCCATCGTCTAGCCCGGTTAGGACATCGGATTCTCGATCCGGTAACAGGGGTTCGAATCCCCTTGGGGCTACCTCAGAGGCCTCCCGCTTCCGGCGGGGGGCCGTCTTGTTGATGGCGCCGGGCCCCCGGGCAGAAAGGTCCACATGGCGAGCACGCCGAAGAAGAGCCAGAGCGCGCGGCCGCGCCTGAAGGCCGTGACGGGGCGCCTGCCCGTGGACGGCGAGGCGACGCTCAAGAAGCGCGTGCGCACGGTGATCGACCAGCTCCCCACGCGCGAGGCGACCAAGCTGCTCCAGGAGACGCTCATCGCCCACTAACCCAGGGCGAGGAGCTGAAGCCCTACCAGGCCGAGCTGGTCAAGCTCCAGCAGCACCTGGAGCGCACGGGCGGCAAGATGATCATCCTGATGGACGGCCGCGACGCCTCGGGCAAGGGCGGCACGATCCGCCGCGTCACCCGCTACATGAACGAGAAGCGCTACCGCGTGGTGGCCCTCGGCAAGCCCAGCCCGCGCCAGCTCAGCGAGCTGCACATGAAGCGCTACATCGAGCACTTCCCGATGGCGGGCGAGATCGTGCTCTTCGATCGCAGCTGGTACAACCGGGCGATGGTCGAGCCCGTCATGCACTTCTGCAGCGAGGCCGAGCACCAGCAGTTCATGGACGACGTGGTGGGCTACGAGGAGAGCTTCATCGCCGACGGCAAGACGCTCCTGCTCAAGCTCTACTTCTCGGTGTCCAAGGACGAGCAGGCGCGGCGCTTCCAGCGGCGCCAGAACGACGCCCTGCGCCAGTGGAAGCTGAGCGAGGTGGACCTGCAGGCGCAGGACTTCTGGGACGCGTTCACCGAGGCGAAGTTCAACCTGCTCAAGCGCACGCACACGCCGCGCACGCCCTGGTTCGTGATCCGCTCGGACGACAAACACCTGGCCCGCCTGGAGACGATCAAGCTCATCCTGGGCGCGATCGCCTACCGCGGCCGCAGCCGCAAGCTGGCCTTCGCGGACTTCGCGCTCAATCCGGCGGTGGTGATCCCCGGCGACGTCGAGCTGCGCAACATGATCGCGCAGCGGCGGCGGCACGGGAAGTTCCTGTACTAGGCTTGGTCCGTCAAACGGCCCCAGGCGAGAGGGACGCAGCGCCTGCCGCCGCCCAGCCCATGCCGGTAGCCATGCCCGACGGCGTGTGGCGTCGGATCTTCTCGCGGCGATGTGCTTGACTTCCGGACATGTTCATACTATAATGCTAGCCTCCCCGCTTCCCGCGTCCTCGATCCTGCGAGGGCTCTCCATGTCCGAGTTCCTGCCG
>VGXI01000078.1 GCA_016873475.1 bacterium
AATCCGTAGCGCGTCGAGTCCGCGAAGGGCAGCAGGCCCTCGATCTCGCCCTGCGCGCGGCGCAGGAGCCAGCCCACGCGGTAGCCGTAGACCGTCTCCAGGCTGCGCAGCCAGGTCGAACACTGGTAGAAGCTGGCGCCCGTCGCCGTGGCCAGAAAGGCGTCGAGCTCCGCCCAGTCGAGGCGCGCGACCTCGACGATGCCCGCGCCGTCCTCAGCGCGCATAGTAGCGCAGCAGCTTGGCGACCGCCGCCGAGGCCGCGTCCACCTCGTCCTCGGTGATACCGGGAAAGAGCGGCAGGCTGAAGCAGCCGCGATAGAAGGCCTCGCTGGCCGGCAGCGCCGCGCTGAGATCGCCGAAGTAGGCGCGGTGCGCGCTGTGGTGCTGGATGGGGATGAAGTGCAGGCTGGGCGTCACGCCCTCGGCGGCCAGGGCCTCCAGGAAGCGGTCGCGATCGATGCGCAAGGCCCCGTCCTCGAGACGCGGCGCGAAGAGGTGCCAACTGTGGCGATTGCCGGGTAGCTCGGAGGGCAGGACGAGCGCCGCCTCGCCGGCGAGCCGCTCGCGGTAGCGCAGCGCCGCCGCCCTGCGCGCGGCGCGGAGTTCGGCCTCGCGCGCGAGCTGCACGAGGCCGAGCGCGGCCTGGATGTCCGTCAGGTTGCACTTGTAGCCGAAGCGGCTGACGTCGTAGTGCCAGCGGCCCTTGTCGCCGTAGCGCTTCCAGGCGTCCTGGTCCATGCCGTGCAGGCTGAGCAGGGCCAGTTCGCGCTCCGCATCGGCCGTGCGACAGCTGACGAAGCCGCCCTCGCCCATGCTGAGGTTCTTGGTGACGTAGAACGAGAAGGCGGCCATGTCGCCGAAGGCGCCGGGCGGCCGGCCGCCCGCGAGGGCGCCGAAGGCGTGCGCGGCGTCCTCGATGAGCAGGAGGCCGTGTCGCCGGGCGAGGTCCGCGAGCGGCTCGATGCGGCACAGTTGCCCGCCGTAGTGCACGGCGAGGATGGCCTTCGTGGCGGGCGTGATCGCGGCGGCGGCCGCCGCCGGATCGAGCCCGAAGCTCGCGAGCTCGATGTCCGCAAGTACCGGCCGCGCACCGGCGTGGTGGATCACGTTCACGGAGGCCGTGAAGGTGTTCGGGCTCGTGATCACCTCATCGCCGGGGCCGATGCCGAGGGCCTCGAGGGCGAGGAAGAGGCCCGAGGTGCAGCTGTTCACCGGCCAGCCGTGGGCGAGGCCCAGGTGGTCGAGGCAGGCGGCGCGGAAGTCCTGCACCTTGGGCCCAAGGGTCAGCCAGCCCGAGCGCAGGGTCTCCACGACGGCCGCGATCTCGGCCTCGCCGTGGCAGGGCCGGAAGAAGGGCAGGCGCTGGGCGAGCAGGGGCTCGCCGCCTTCGATTGCCGGGAGCGCGGGGCCGCGCGCCTCGCTCATTGCAGCTCCTTCACGGCGCGGGCGGCGGCCAGCATGCCGGCGCGCAGCGTCTCCTCCTCGCCGGCGGCGGCCAGCGCCCCCAGCTCGGCGAGCAGGGCGTCCAGGTCCAGGCCCGCGGGCAGCTGCGGCCGGATGATCATCAGCTGCTCGCCGAACTCGCTCACCTCGGCCTCGGCGCGGGTCATCAGGCGCTCGTGCAGCTTCTCGCCCGGCCTGAGGCCCGTGAAGCGAATCGGGATGTCCCGCTCGGGCTCGAAGCCCGACAGCCGGATCATGCTGCGGGCCAGCTCGAGGATCTCCACGCTCTCGCCCATGTTGAGGATGAAGATCTCGCCGCCCCGCCCGCTCGCGCCCGCCTGGATGACGAGCATGCTCGCCTCCTTGATCGTCATGAAGAAGCGCGTGGCCGCGGGGTCGGTGACGGTGACCGGGCCGCCGGCTGCGATCTGGCGCTGGAAGAGCGGCACCACCGAGCCGCGGCTCGCGAGCACGTTGCCGAAGCGCACGGAGATGAAGCGCGTCGCTCCCCCCGCGGCCGCCGCGCGCAGCAGCAGCAGCTCGGCGAGGCGCTTGCTCGCCCCCATCACGCCCTGCGGGTCGACGGCCTTGTCCGTCGAGAGCATCACGAAGCGCTCGGCGCCGGCCGCGGCCGTCGCCTGGACCAGGTTGCGCGTCCCCAGGACGTTGTTCACGAAGGCCTCCGCCGGGAAGGCCTCCATGTAGGGCACGTGTTTGTGCGCCGCCGCGTGGTAGACGATCTGCGGCTTCACCGCGGCGACGACCCGGGCGAGGCGCCCGCCGTCGCGCAGATCCGCGATGACCCCGGTGAGCGCGAGCTGCGGATGGCGATCGCGCAGCTCGTTCTCGATCTCGAAGATGGAGTTCTCGCCGCGGCCGAGCAGCACGAGGCGCCCCGGCGCGAGCCGCGCCACCTGGCGCGCGATCTCGCTGCCGATCGAGCCGCCGGCGCCCGTGATGAGCACGGTCTTGCCGGCGATGTCCCGCCGCACGGGCTCGGGCTGGAAGTCCACCGTCTCGCGGCCGAGCAGGTCCTCGGGATTCAGCCGGCGCACCTGCGAGAACTGCACGGCGCCGGTGACGATCTCGCGGATGCCGGGCACGATCTTGAAGGGCAGGCCGGCCTCCTGGCAGACGCGCACCAGGCGGCGCACGACGGCGCCCGCCGCGCTGGGGATCGCGATCAGCGCCTCGTCGGCGGCCGCTCGCGCGGCGACGGCGCGCAGGTCCTCGGTGGCGCCGAGCACGGGCAGACCGTCGATCGCCTGGCCGACCCCCCCCGGCGCGTCGTCGAGCCAGCCGAGCACGGCCAGGCCGAGCTCGGGATGGGCCGCGATCTCGGCGGCCACCATGCGCCCGGCCTCGCCAGCGCCGATGATGAGGATCTTCTTCACGGCACTCCCTAGCGCACCAACACCAGCTCGCGCGTCGCCGTCTCGCCGCCGGCCTCCAGACGCAGCAGGTAGACGCCGCTCACCGCGCGGCTGCCGAAGCGGGTCTTCAGGTCCCAGGCGACGCCGCCCGGCTCGACCTGGCCGACCTCGCGCACGAGCTGTCCTTCGAGGTTGTAGACGCTGACCCGCGCCGCCACTGGCAGGCCGCCCAGGCGCACCTCCTCGTGGCCGAGGGCGAGGCGCGCCGGATTGGGATAGAGCCAAGCGCCGGCGAGAAGCTCGCCGCTGGGCGCCGGATCGGGGAGGATGTCCAGGCGGGCCAGGCCGGCCTTGGTGCCGAGCCAGACCGTCTCGCCCGCGGGGTCGACGACCACGCGCACGATCGCGGCGGCGGGCAGGGGCGCCAGCGCCTCGGGGCCGATGAGATCGCTGCCGAGCTGCTCGCGGCCGGCCTCGTTGGTCCAGTTCGTCACGGTCCAGCGCAGCAGCTCGCCACCCGGCTGGACCTCGATGGCCAGCTGCACGCGGGAGAGCCCGAGCTCGCTGCCGGCCCAGGCCGTGCCGTCCGGCCCCGCCGCCACCGCACTCACCGCGGCGCCCAGGAGACCCTCGCTGAAGCTGGTCTTCGCGCCCAGCCGGGCGCGCGCGCGGTAGCCGCCGTCGCGGGGAATCACCCGCACGAGGCCGTCGGCCTGCCCAACCCAGAGCGCGCCATCGGCGCCGGCGGCCAGGAAGGAGAACTGCGTGTCCACCGAGAGCAGATCGTCGCCGTCCACGATCCCGCTGCCCACGCTCCACCAGTCGTCGTCGCCGCTGGTGGCGAGCGTGCCCGCGTGATCCCAGATGAAGAGCCCGGCGCCGCGCAGCAGCAGGGCGAGCCGCGTCGGCCCGAGCAGCGCGAGATCGTCGACGGTGTTGCCGGGCAGACCGCTGGCCGTGTCGAAATGCAGCCAGTTGTCGCCGGCCGTGTAGACGTCCAGCCCCTGACCGTCGGTGCCGAACCAGCGGTTGCCCGCCGCGTCCTCGAGCATGCGCAAAATGAAGACCCCGTCCGCGGCGATGATCTCCTCCGTACCCGTGGCGAGCTCGATGCGGCCGAAGGCGAGCGAGAAGCGGTTCAGCCAGAGCCAACCCTGGCTGTCCTCGAGGACGTCGAGGCTGAAGCGCGGCAGGCCGCCGAAACTCGGCTTGCTCGGGTAGCGGGTCCAGGCTCCCCCCGCGAAACGGGCGCCGCCGACCGTGCTCATGCCCCAGAAGTTGCCGCTGGGGCCCAGGCAGAGGCTGTTGAACTCGCTGCCCAGCGGGAAGGGATCGAGCGGGAAGTGCTCCCACTCGCTGCCGTCGTGGTGGGCAATGCCGGGGCCGAGGCCCCCGGTGATCGTGCCGCCCAGCCAGAGCTCGCCGGTGGCGGTGCCGAGCAGGGCGTCCCAGACGAGCTGATTGTAACCGGGAGCGTGGTAGCCGTTCGGCAGACCGCCGCTCAGGTTGGTCCAGCCGCCCCCGGGCGCGTAGCGCCAGACGCGATCGTTGATGCCCGAGGCGCCGGCCTCGCCGAGGGAGACGGCGAGGGCGCCCCCCGCGGCGGCGATGGCCTTCACCTCGAGTCCGCCCTGCGGCAGCGCGAGCGGGGGCCACACCGTCGCGCCGCCCAGGGCGTCGCGGCGGATCTGCCCGTCGAGGAGGAGCCAGAGACTGTCGGCCAGCACGGCGATCGACTCCACGGGCCGCCCGGGCAGACCGGGCACGGCGACGGGGTTCTCACCGGGATCCATGCGGTAGAGCCCGGCGGCGGTGCCGATGAGCAGGGTATCGGCGAGGAAGGCGAGCGACTGCACGTCGCTGTTCGCAAGACCGTTGAACTCGTTCCAGAGGTCGACGTGGGTACCGCCGCGGATCAAGCCGCAGCCGGCGTCGCTGCCGTACCAGAGGCCGTCGCTGGGATCGGCGACCAGGCAGCGGAGGGCATCCGAGGCCAGGCCCTGCGGGAAGGTCTGGAAGCGGAACCAGGGCTCGGCGGCGCCGGGCCGATAGCGCTGAAGACCCTCGCTCGCCGTGGCCACCCAGAGCTCGCCGTCGAGCCAAAGCAGGGCGGCGACGTCGATGCCGGCCAGGCCCTCGGCGGTGGTGATCGCCTCGGCCTCGCCGCTGGCCGTGTCCAGGCGGACCAGACCGCCGCGCCCGCCCGCCCAGACGCCATCGCCGCCCTCCTCGAGAGCGAAGGCCGCGATGCTGCTCGGGTCCGCGAAGGCGCTCCAAACGTAGGCGGCGCGGGCGGGGCCTCGGGTCGCCGGCAGAGCGGCGACAGCGAGAAGCAGCGCGCGGGCCGTCGCCCGCAGCGCACGGTGGGTGCTCATCATGCTCGACTCGGTCCTTTCCCGCTTGCGGGTCGCCCCGCTTGCGTGCGCGCCGCCGGCTCGGCGGGCGCGATGCGCCCCAGCAGGAAGGGCGGGTAGTCGCCGCGCAGCTGCGCGCCCAGGGTGTCCAGCCAGAGCTGGAGGTCCAGCCCCAGGCTCCAGTTGCGCTGGTAGAAGCCATCGAGCTGCGCCGCCTCGGCGGCGCTCGTCGCTCGACCCGGCTGACGCCAGGCGCCGGTGAGTCCGGGCCGCGACGACAGGCCGGCAGCACCCCCAGCGCCCGTTGCAGCCGGCAGCGGCCCCACCAGGCTCAGGCCGCCGCCGAGCACGGCCGCATAGGCCCAGGGGTTGAGCAGGTCCGAGACGGGCCGCCCCTCGCTCCCCAGCACCAGCGGCCAGTGCCCCGCGCGTCCACCGCGCGGCGCGAGCGCGCGACGCTCCCGGCGCGCGCCGCGATTCAGCCCAAGATGCAGCAAGCCGGGAAGCAGGGTCAAGGCGAGGCCGAGCGCCCCACCGAGGATGTCGATCAGGCGCTTCAGGGCCCGCTGCAGCGGGTAGAGCCCCTCCATGCGATAGGCCACGGCCGGTAGGCCCAGGAAGTCCTCCGCGCGAGCGCCGCGGCCCATGAGACCGGCGAGGTCGCTGAGCAGGCGCAGGTCGATCGCGCGCGCCCGGCACCAGACGAGGGCGGCCGCCAGCTCGGGCCGGTCCCCGGCCGAGGGCGCGACGAGGATCTCCTGCACGCGCTCGGCGGCGCTCACGCGCTCGAGGTCGGCGAGCCCGCCGAGGGCCCCCGCCGCGTTCGCGGGCGTCGCCGCGACGCGGCCCACCAGCTCCAGACCCAGCTCGGGATGGGCGAGCAGGCGCTGGCCCAGCGCCTCGGCTTCGGCGGCGCTGCCCACGATGACGAGGCGCCTGAGGTCGAAGGAGTAGCGCAGGAGCCGCCGGTGCAGGGCGCGCAGCCCGCCGCGCGCCAGCCACACGAAGAGCACGCTGAGCAGCACGCTGGCCACGACGACGGCGCGCGAGACGATGCGCTCCTTGGTGAGGAAGGTGCTGCTCATGAGTGTCACGCCGGCGAGGATACCGGCGCGGGTCACGGCGAGCAGCTCCTCGCTCGCGCGCTCGCGGCGGCTGGAGCGATAGAGCCCCGCGAGGTAGAAGGTGCCCAGCACGATGACGAAGTAGAGCAGCGCGAAGCGCTGGTAGGGCTCGGGGCTGAAGTAGTCCAGGTGGAAGGCGCGGCGCAGGGCGATCGCGGCCAGGTAGGCGGCGCCCGCGGCCGCGGCGTCGAGGGCGAGCAGCGTGAGGAACTTGATCAGGTTGCGGTAGCGCTTGAGCAGGTAGGCGGCGGGGTTCCACTTCTCCGTGTAGTGGACGAAGCTCATCACGTGCGCGAGCAGGCTGCGGCTGAAGGGACTCCTCGCGCTGGCCCGCTTGTGGGTGTGCGTCATCCGGCTCGCGGCGACGTACCAGACCTGCCAGCCTCGCGTCTGCATGCGGTAGCACCAGTCGACGTCCTCGAAGTAGAGGAAGAAGCGGGGATCCATCGGCCCCACCTCGGCGATCGCCTGCGGGCGCACCAGCATGCAGGCGCCGAGCACCCAGTCGACGGACCGATCGCTCGCGTGGTCGAAGTCCAGCATCAGGTGGTGGCGCAGGGCGCGGCTCTTGGGGAAGAGCCTGCCCAGCGGCGTGCGCCTGAGCAGCACGGTCCAGACCGTGTAGAAGCTGCGGCAGGAGTACTGCAGGCTGCCGTCGGGATTGAGCAGCTTGGCGCCGGCGATGCCCGCCCGCGGGTGGGCGGCCATGAAATCGATGAGGGCCTCGATCGCGCCCGGCCTCACCGTGACGTCCGGGTTCAGCACGAGGATCCAGTCGCCGCTCGCCGCCGCCAGGCCCAGGTTGACCGCGCGGGCGTAACCGAGGTTGACGCTGTTCTCGATCACGCGCAGCCCCGGCGCCGAGCGCAGGCGAGCCGCCGAGTCGTCCCGGCTCGCGTTGTCGACGGCGATCAGCTCCAGGTCGCAGGGCGGCGCGGCCGCGCGCAGGCTGGCCAGACTGGCGAGGATCTCCTCGCCCGAGTTGTAGCTGACGTAGATGACCGAGAGCTTCACGGACTCCCTCCCGCCGGCCAGCGCCCGCCCCGCAGGGGCTTCAGGCGCAGGCGCCAGACCATCCACACCGCCTCCCAGATGATGCGCCGGTTCATCTTGCTCACCCCCACGCGCCGGTCCGTGAAGACGATGGGGATCTCCTTGATGCGAAAACCGCGCCGCCAGGCCTGGTAGTTCATCTCGATCTGGAAGCTGTAGCCGTCCGAGCGGATGCGCGCGAGCGGAATCGCCTCGAGCACGGCGCGGCGGAAGCACTTGAAGCCGCCGGTGGCGTCCTTGAGCGGCATGCCCGTGACGACGCGCGTGTAGACGTTCGCGCCCAGGCTGAGGGCGAGCCGGCGCAGCGGCCAGTTCACGACGGTGACACCGTCCAGGTAGCGGCTGCCGACGACGAGGTCGGCGCCCTCGATCTCGGCCAGGAAGCGGCGCAGGTCCTCGGGGTTGTGCGAGAAGTCGGCGTCCATCTCGATGATGTTCGCGATCTGCGATCGCGCCAACGCCCACTGGAAGCCGGCGATGTAGGCGCTGCCCAGGCCCAGCTTGCCCGGCCGCTCGAGCAGATGGAGCCGCGTCCCGAGCTCGGGCCGCGCGCGCACGACGGCGGCCGTGCCGTCGGGCGAGCTGTCGTCGACGACCAGCACGGCGAGGCGGGGATCGACGGCGAGCACGGCGCCGATCACGCCGTCGATGTTCTCCCGCTCGTTGTAGGTCGGGATGATGACGAGGCTCGTGCCGGTGGCGCCGCTCACGCGACGGCCTCCTGCCGGCGGCGCCGGGGCGCGAAGCCGGCGCCGGCCAGCGCGAGGAGCGCGGCCCAGGCCGTCCAGCGCAGCGCGCCGTAGAGCGCGAGGCGCGGCGGCAGGAAGCGGAAGCGCACCGTGTGCTCGCCCGCCTCGAGGGCGACGGCGCGCAGGAGGCCGTCGGCGAGCAGCAGCGGGCGCTCGACGCCGTCCACCTCCACCCGCCAGCCGGGATAGGCGAGGTCGGCCAGCACGAGCAGCGCCGGTCGGGCAAGGCGCACCTGGCAGGCCACCTCGTCCAGGCCCCACTGCGGCGCGAGCAGCTCGCCGGGCGGCGTCGCCGCCGGGGCGAACGCAAGAGCGGGCTCCCGCTCGAGGTAGACGAGGCCCGGCTCCGCCTGCCCCGTGAAGAGGCGCTGGCGGCTCGCGGCGGCCGGCTCCACCCGCACGCGCTCGGCCAGGCGCAGGCGCGGTAGCGCGTTCTCGTTGCGGTAGACCGCCTCCTCGGTGCTGCCCGCCGGGCCGGCCGGGCTGAAACCGGGACCGAGCCCCAGCGCTCGCGGCGAGACGAGGAAGCGCACGGCCATCCGGTTCAGGATCTCGGCGCCCCCCGTCGGCAGGGCCTTGAGCAGGGAATCGGCGAAGGCGGGCTTCGCCGCGTGGTAGCCGCCGAGACTGGCCAGCCCCGCGGCGGCGGCTTCGTTGGCCGCGAAGGCGCTGCCCGGCAGGGCGTAGAAGCGCTGCCCCTCCAGGTTGCGGCTGAGGAAGTCGAGCGTGCGCGCGGGCAGGCGGCTGGCGGTCGGGCGCGGCTCGCCCCAGAGGCTCGTGCCCTCGCGGGTCGGCCAGTGGCGCTCGGGGTGCAGGATGCGGCCGGCCAGGGGTCCGAGGTCGGCGAGGAGCGCGAGCGCGAGCGCGCCGGCCAGGGCCAGCTCCTGGCCCCTCGCCGGCGCGGGCGCGGGCGCGAAGCGCCGCCGCCGCCACTCGATCACGCCGGCGAGGGGCAGGAGCAGCAGGCCCGCGCGCAGCGCGTCCTCGCGCAACCAGCGGCCCGCGAGCGCCGCCTGCTCGTCGAGGAAGGCCGCCGCGCGCGCGGGCTCGATGCGCGCGAGCTGGGCGCCGTAGCGGGCCTGGAGCCCCGCGCGGGTGCGCCCCGCCTGCAGCCCCGGTCCGAGACCCGCGGCGAGGAGCAGCAGGAGCGCGGCGCCCGCGGTCAGCCAGCGCAGACGCGCGAGGCTCGCCGGCTCGCGCCAGGCGCGCTCCAGGCCGCGCGCCATGAGGATCGCGAGCGCGAGCTGCTGGAGGACGAGGATCATCACCGGCACGCGGAAGCGATTGAAGCCGGGCAGCAACGCGTAGAGCGGCTTGTAGACGAAGGGCAGGAAGCGGCCCGCCGCGACGAGCGTCGTCGCCAGCGCGAGGACGAGGAAGAAGAGGTCGAAGCGGCGCGGGCGGCGGCCCCAGAAGAGCACGGCGGCCGCCAGCAGGGGCAGCCAGCCCAGGTAGTTCGCGTAGTCGGTCATCGGCATGAAGCCGAAGTAGCTCTCGGCGCCGTAGCCCCAGCTCGCCGGCCAGAGGAAGCTCGTCCACTCGGACGGCGCGAGGCTCCAACCCGTCGCGTAGTCGAAGCCCGTGCCGCCGCCTGCCGCGGCGCCGCGGATCGAGCGGCCGCTGTACTCCCAGACCGGGCCGTAGAGCGGCGCGCTCGCCGCCGCCGCGATGGCGAGCGCGGCGAGGCCGAGGGCGGCCGGCGCGAGCGCCGCGCGCCAGCCGCCGCGCCGCAGGATCAGCACCAGCCGGCAGGCGGCGAAGAGGGCCAGCGTCAGGAGCGCGTAGTAGGCGATCTGGATGTGCGCGGCGAGCAGGAGCCCCGCGAGCGCGGCGGCGAGCCCGGCGGCCGCGCGGAGCCGGCTCCCGAGCCGCAGCGCGTCGAGCAGGGCGTCGGCGGCGAGGAGCACCCAGGGCAGCCAGGCGAGGGTCATCACCTTGCTGCCGTGCCCGTGGGCGCCGATGGCGATCTGCGGCGGCAGCAGCAGGAACCAGGCGCCGGCCAGCCAGGCCAGCCAGGGCCGCAGGCCGCGGCGGCGCAGGAAGAGGAAGAGCCCCAGCCCCAGCCAGAGGTAGTGCGCGAGCAGCCAGCTCAGCGGCGGCAGGGCGAAGAGGCGCGTGAGACCGCGCAGGACGGGACCGGGCAGATAGAGGTCCGGATCGTGGCCGAGGCTGGCGTAGGCCGGCATGCCGCCGAAGAGGAAGGGATTCCAGTGCGCGCTCAGGCCCTGCTGGGCCAGGTAGTCGCCGAAGCCGCGCGGCGCCACGCTGTCGGGCGTCGTGAAGACCCGGCCCTCGAAGACTGCCTCGGGAAAGACCGCCGCGAGCAGGACCGCGTAGAGCAGGGCCGCCGCCAGGGCGCCCAGGCCGCCGCGCAGCGCGCAGGCGGCGCGCAGGCGGCCGCCGGGCGCGTTCGGATCGAGCGCCGACTTCATGCCTTGCTCTCCCTTCTCAGCGCGCCCAGAGCCGCGCGCAAGACGCCCGCCTCGCCGCGGCCCAGGGCCGCCAGCAGCGCGCGGGACCAGTGCCAGGCCCAGGCCGCGCGCGCCCAGGGGCGCCGCCAGCGGGGCACGTGCCGCGCGACGAGGGCGGCGGCCGCCCGCCGCTGCGCGCGCAGCTTGCCGGCCGCGAGCTGCCCCCCGCTCGCGAAGCCGACGCGGTGGTAGAGCAGCGCGGCCGGCTGGTAGCGCAGGCGCCAGCCCAGGGCCCGCGCCCGCAGCGAGAGGTCGACGTCCTCCCCGTAGAGGCCGAAGCGCTCGTCGAAGCCGCCCGTGCTGCGCCAGAACTCCGCCCGCCCCAGCAGGCAGCAGCCGGTCAGGTAGTCCGTGTCCGCCGGCTCGAGCCAGCGGCCGGCCGCCGGCTGCCGCAGCCCGAGGTGCCGGCTCACCGTGCTCAGCCGGCTGACGCGGCCGCCAGCGTACCATATCCGCTCGCGGCGGTCGGCGTAGTGAATGCGCGGGCAGACGGCGCCGCGCCGCGCCTCCGCCTCGAGATCGGCGACGAGGGGATCGAGCAGGCCGGGGTCGGCCTCGATGTCGTTGTTGAGCGCGCAGAGGCAGTCCAGATCCCGTGCCAGGAGCAGCGCCAGCCCGGCGTTCATGCCGGCCGCGAAGCCGCGGTTCTCGGCCAGGCGCAGCAGCTCCCAGGCGGGATGGGCGCGCGCCGCCCAGTCGGCGGAGCCGTCCGTGGACGCGTTGTCGACGAGGAGCAGGGTCGCCCGATGCCGGCTCGCGGCCGCGGCGGCCTCGAGGCTGGCGAGGCAGGCCGGCAGCACCGCCTGGCCGTTCCAGTTGAGCACGACGAGACCCAGCCGGCGCGCCGGCGTCTCGCGCTCACTCCCCATGGGCGCCCGGCCCGTCGCCGCTGGCCAGACGCGGCGGCCGCTCCCTGGCGATGCGCCGGCGCTCTTCGTCGCCCGGGCCGCGCAGGTGGATCATCAGCTCCCCGAGCAGGCCGAGGGATGCGAACTGCCCGCCGAGGACGAGCAGGATGAGGCCGAGGATGAGCAGCGGCCGCACGCGCAGCGCGCCCGTCACCAGCCAGGCGACGCCGAAGTAGAGGTTGATCAGCAGGCCGATGGCCAGCAGCCAAACGGCGACGCGCCCGAAGAAGTGCAGGGGCGCCGCGCCGCGGCGGGCGATGAAGCTGATGGTGAGCAGGTCGAAGAGGCCGTTGAGGAAGCGCCGGCCGCCGTACTTGCTCTTGCCGTGCGCGCGCGGCCGGTGGTTGACGGCCAGCTCCGTGACGCGGAAGCCGTCCCAGGCCGCGAGCACGGGCAGGTAGCGGTGCATCTCGCCGTAGAGGCGCAGGCTCTGCGCGACCTCGCGGCGGTAGGCCTTGAAGCCGCAGTTGAAGTCGTGCAAGGGCAGGCCGGACACGCGGCGCACGAGCGCGTTCCAGAAGCGGCTCGGCACGGTCTTGGTGATGGGGTCGCGGCGCTCGCGCTTCCAGCCGGAGACGAGGTCCCAGCCGGGCGCGGCGTCCAGCGCGGCGACGAGGCGCGGCAGCTCGTCCGGGTCGTCCTGGAGGTCGGCGTCCAGGGTGACGATGATCTCGCCCCGACAGCGGCGGAAGCCCTCGGCGAGGGCCGCGCTCTTGCCGTAGTTGCGGCCCAGGCGCAGGACGCCCAGCTCCGGATGCCGATCGGCGAGCTGCTCGAGCAGAGCGGCGCTGCCGTCCGTGCTGCCGTCGTCGACGATGAGGATCTCGTAGGCCCCGGGCGCGAGCGGGGCAGCCGCCGCCCGCACCGCCTCGACGAGGGCCGGCAGGCTCGCGGCCTCATTGTAGGCCGGCACGAGGACGCTCAGCCGCACGCCTCCCCTCCCTCCGCGCGCGTCCAGGCCACTTGCGCGGCCAGACCCTCGGCCAGCGAGACGCGGGGCTTGAAGCCCAGCTCGCGCTCGATGCGCTCCGTGCCGGCCAGGGTGTCGGGCACGTCGCCCTTCTGCTTGGCCCGGAAGTCCAGGTTCAGTGGCCGGCCCAGCGCCCTCTCGAGGATCGCGAGCGCCTCGCGCAGGGTCACGCGGCTGCCGCCGCCGGCGTTGAAGACGTACTCCGGCCCCGCGTAGGCCGCCGCGCGCAGGTTCGCCTCGACGATGTCCCCGATGAAGGTGAAGTCCCGCGTCTGGGCGCCGTCGCCGTAGATGCCCAGCGGCTCGCCCGCGAGTCCCGCGGCGATGAACTTCGAGAAGGCCATGTCGGGCCGCTGGCGCGGTCCGTAGACGGTGAAGTAGCGCAGGGCCACCGCCCGCAGGCCGTAGTTGAGCCGGTACAGATCGATGAGCTGCTCGGCGGCCAGCTTGGTGACACCGTAGGGGCTGAAGGGCCGCGGCAGGCTGGTCTCGCGCATCGGCAGGTCGGTGGCGGCGCCGTAGACCGAACTCGAGCTGGCGTAGACGAGCTTGACGTCCTGCCCGCTCGCCTTGATCGCCTCGAGCAGCCGCTGCGTGGCGGCCAGGTTGCAGTGCAGGTAGACGCCGAACTCCGCGCCCCAGCTCGCGCGCACGCCGGCCTGGGCGGCCTGATGGAAGACGAGGTCGCAGCCCTCGAGCAGGCGGGCGAGATCCGTGTGGACGAGATCCTCTTCGACGAAGCGGTAGCGCGGACTGGCCAGCGCCGCGCGCCCC
>VGXI01000079.1 GCA_016873475.1 bacterium
GGCCCGCCCCCCCCAGCGGCCGCCACTCCACGGCCCGGGTGCGCTCGCTCAGGCGCTCGTAGCCCGAGAAGCGCGAGGGAGGCGGCGCCGGCAGCAGGGGGAGGTAGCGTCCCTCTTCGGTGCCGGGATCGGGCCCGCTGAAGGCGCTCGCCGCCTGGGATTTCTCGCGGTCGGCGGCCAAGGCCGCGCGATAGCCCGCCTCGTCGACGGCGAGCCCCTCCTCGGCGGCCATCTCGCGGGTCATCTCCCAGGGGATGCCATAGGTGCTGTAGAGGCGGAAGACCTCCTCCCCGGGCAGCGCAGCGCCGCCCGTGGCCTTGAGCTCCTCGACCAGCTCGCGGTAGCGGCCCATGCCCTGCTCGAGGGTGCGCAGGAAGCGCTCCTCCTCGGCCTTCACGGCGAGCGCGCTGCGCTCGGCGCGCTCGCGCAGCTCGGGGTGCGCGCCGCCGAGTTGCTCGGCGACGAGGCCGATCACGCGGTAGAGCAGCGGCTCGTGCACGTCCAGCGTGCGCAGGGCCATCATCGCCCGGCGCAGGAGGCGGCGCAGCACGTAGCCGCGCCCTACGTTCGAAGGGACGAGGCCCTCGCCGAGCGTGAAGGCGAGGGCGCGCGCGTGGTCGGCGACGCGGCGCAGCGCGACGAGCGCCTCGCCCGTCTCCGGCCCGTCGTAGCCGGCGAGTTCGCGCACGCCGTCCATCAGCGGACGGAAGAGGTCGGTCTCGAAGACGTTCGTCTTGCCCTGGAGCATCAGGCTCATGCGCTCCAGGCCGGCGCCCATGTCGATGCCGCGGTTGGGCAGGGGCGGCCGGCTGCCGTCCTCCTGCTGGTCGAACTGCGGGAAGACGGCGTTCCACACCTCGATGTAGCGGTCGTCGCGGCCGGGGCCGCCGCCGATCTCGCCGCCCGCCATCTGCGGGCCGAGATCCCAGTAGATCTCGCTGCTCGGGCCGCAGGCGCCCGTCGTGCCCGCGGGACCCCAGAAGTTGTCCTTGCCGCCCAGGCGCACGATGCGCCCCTGGGGGAAGCCCACCTTGCGCCAGCACTCGGCGGCCTCCGCGTCCTCCTCGAAGACCGAGACCCAGAGGCGCTCGATGTCCACGGCCAGCGTGCGGCCGAAGAACTCCCAGGCGTAGCGAATCGCCTCCGCCTTGAAGTAGTCGCCGAAGCTGAAGTGGCCGAGCATCTCGAAGAAGGTGAGGTGGCGCGGGCTGCGGCCGACGTTCTCGAGGTCGCTGTCCTTGCCCCCGGCGCGCAGGCACTTCTGGATCGAGATCGCGCGGCGGTAGGGCAGCTCGCCCGTCGTCGAGTAGAGAGACTTGAACTGGACCATCCCCGCGGTGGTGAAGAGCAGGCTGGGATCGTCGCGGGGCACGAGGCTCGCGCTGGGCACGAGGACGTGGTCGCGGGCGAGGAAGAACTCCAGGAAGGCCCGGCGCAGTTCGCTGTGGCTCGTCGTCGTCATGCTTCTCCGCCGTCCAGGCTCGCCGCCTGCTCCAGAGGCCAGTCGCCATCCGCTTCCCCGTCGGCGCCCGCGCCCGCCGGCCAGCGGCGCGCGCAGAGGGCGCGGCGCACTCCCGCGCTGAAGCCGCGGCGCGCGAGGAAGTCGTGCAGGCGCCGGCGGCCCTGCGCGGGCGGCAGCGCCGCCAGGGCCGCGCCGCGCCGCGCCAGCAGGCGCTCGGCCAGCGCCAGCTGCACGGCCTCCGGCGCCCTCGCCGCGATCGCCGCCTCGCCGTCCGCGGCCGCGATCCCCCGCCGCGCCAGGCGCTCGCGCAAGCGCAGCGGGCCGAGAGGGTCGTGGCGATCGTGCCAGTCGCAGATGCGTTCGGCCAGCCGGCCGTCGTCGACGAGACCGCGCTCGCGCAGGGTCGCCAGCAGGGCGGCGCCTTCGGCGTCCGCGAGCCCCCAGCGGGCAAGGCGCTCGCGGATCTCGCGCTCGCTGCGATCCCGGGCGGCGAGCCAGTCGAGCGCCCGCGCGAGCGGACTGGCCGCGGCCGGCCCGCCCGGCATCAGGACTTGCCCGCGCCTCGGCCGGCGACGGCGAGTCTCGGCTCGCCCTTCTTGGCCTCGCCGGCCTCGGTCTTCGCCGCGCCCTTTGCCTCGGGCTTGCCGCCCTCGGCGGCCTCCGTCTTGCCATCGCCGCGCGCCTTCTCGCGGCCCGGCGCCGGCTCGGGCGCGGGCGGCAGCATGCCGAAGTGCCGGCGCAGCTTGAGGTCCAGCTCGGCGCGCAGCGGCGGGTTGTCCTTGAGGAACTGGCGCGCGTTGTCCTTGCCCTGGCCCAGGCGCAACTCGCCGTAGCTGAACCAGGTGCCGCTCTTCTGGACGATGTCCGCCTTGATGCCCAGCTCGATCATGTCGCCCTCGTAGCTGAAGCCCTCGCCGAAGTAGAGCTCGGTCTCGGCCACCTTGAAGGGCGGGGCGACCTTGTTCTTGACCACCTTGATCTTGGTCGAACTGCCGATCACGTCCTCGCCCTTCTTGATCGCCTGGGTGCGGCGGATGTCCATGCGCACCGAGCTGTAGAACTTCAGCGCGTTGCCGCCGGTGGTGGTCTCCGGGTTGCCGAACATGACGCCGATCTTCATGCGGATCTGGTTGAGGAAGATCAGGCTCGTGTTGCTCTTGGAGACGATGGCCGTCAGCTTGCGCAGCGCCTGGCTCATCAGGCGGGCCTGCAGGCCCATGTGGGCGTCGCCCATCTCGCCCTCGATCTCGGCGGCGGGCACCAGGGCGGCAACGGAGTCCACCACCACCACGTCCAGCGCGCCCGAGCGCACGAGCACCTCGACGATCTCCAGGGCCTGCTCGCCGGTGTCCGGCTGGCTGACGAGCAGCTTGTCGACGTCGACGCCGATCTTGCGCGCGTAGAGGGGGTCGAGGGCGTGCTCGGCGTCCACGAAGGCCGCCGTGCCGCCGTTGCGCTGGGCGTTGGCGACGACACTGAGGGCGAGCGTGGTCTTGCCCGAGCCCTCCGGGCCGTAGATCTCGGTGACGCGCCCGCGCGGCACGCCCCCGATGCCCAGGGCGTGGTCCAGCAGCAGGCTGCCCGTCGAGATCGTCGCGATCTCGGGCAGCGCGGCGCCGTCGCCCAGGCGCATGATGGCGCCCTTGCCGAACTGCTTCTCGATCTGGCTGAAGGCCAGTTCCAGGGCCTTGTCCTTGCCGGTCTGATCTTCGATGCGCGACATGCTCTTCTCTTCCGTTATGGGGTGCAACTCGCCCCCGACCAGACGGCCCATCTTCCGGCGCGAAGGTAGCACCGGCATCCGGGGTCGTCAAACAGGCTTTCGCCCGGCGGCCGCCGGGCCCGGGGGTCGCTGCAGGAGGAGTGCCGCCGCCCGTGGGCAGCGGCGAGGGCTGGTGCGCCGAGGGATGAGGGTGGCCCGGCGCGGCGGCGCGGCGCGGCGGCGACAACCGCCGTTGCCGGCCGGCCGCGCGGGCGACAGCGGCGGCGTCGGCCGGCGGCGCTTCAGCGCCCGGCCGGCGCCTTGCAGTTCGGCTTGCGCCCGGCGGCGCGGGCTTGCGCCTGGAGCGCCTGGGCGCTGGCCAGGCGCGCCTCGAGATCGCCGATACGCGTCGCGTGCGAAGGGTGGGTGGAGAGGAACTCCGGCGGCTGGCCGCTGCCGGCCGCGTCCATGTTGCGCCACAGCTCCACGGCCGCGCGCGGATCGAAGCCCGCCTGGGCCAGGGCGTCCAGACCCATCAGGTCGGCCTCGCTCTCGTGACCCCGGCTGAAGGGCAGCAGGATGCCCACCTGGGTGCCCAGGCCGAGCAGGCCCATCATCTGCTGGTGCTCCTTGCTCTGGGGATCGCCGACCATGACGTCGATCACGCCGAGGCCGAGCTCCGCGACCATCCCCTGCGAGACCCGCTCGTTGCCGTGACGGGCAATCACGTGCGCGATCTCGTGGCCGATCACCGCCGCGAGCTGATCGGGCGTCTTCGCCACCTTCAGCAGGCCCGTGTGGACGCCGATGCGTCCGCCGGGCAGCGCGAAGGCGTTGGCCGTGTCGTCCTTGAAGACGACGACCTCCCAGTCGGAGACGCCGGTCTGGTCGGCGGTGACGGCGAGCACGGCCTCGGCCACGCAGCGCACGTAGGCGTTGATCGCCGGGTCCTTCTCGACGGGCACTTCGGTCTTCATCTGCTCGAAGGCGGAGAGCCCCATCGCATTCATCTGAGTGTCGGGGACCAGCGTGAGCTGCTTGCGCCCCAGCGGCGAGGTCGAGCAGGCGAGGGCGAGCAGCAGGGCGAGCAGGGCGGGCGCGTGGCGCGGGCGCATCGGGTCTCCTCTCAGTCGGGGGCGGCGGCGCCGCCCGTTGGGCCGGCGGCCTCGCGGCCGCCGAGGGGGAAGCTGGCGCGGATCCGGTAGCGCGGCCCGCGGGGACTCAGTTCGCTCTCCATCAGCAGCGCGGTCTCGGCGCGCCAGGCCGGCGCCGCCGCGGCCGCGAGCGCCGCGCCGGGCAGCGCGAGTCCGGGCGGCAGGGTCTCGCCCTGGCGGCTGCGCGCCAGAGTGAGGTGGGGCCGGAATGGCCGCGTCTCGGGCGCGTAGCCGAGGCGGCGGCTCTCGTCTTCCAGCGCAGCGGCCAGGCGGGCGAGCGGCGCGCCCCCCTCGGCCAGCGCGAGGGCGAGGACGCGGGCGTTCCGCCCGCGTGGCAGCGTGTCGAGGGCGCCCAGGCGCAGGGCGAAGGGCGCGCTCGCCCCCACAGCCGGCCCGAAGGCGGCGACGATCGCGGGCAGACGCGCCGGCTCCGTGTCGCCGAGAAAGCGCAACGTGAGATGGTAGAGCGCCGGCTCCACCCACCTCAGGCGGGGCGCGCGGGCGCGCAGGGGGGCCGCCGCGGCGGCTGCCGCCGCCCGCGCCTCCTCGCTCAGGGGCAGGGCGAGGAAAAGCCGCAAAACGCCTTCGTTCATTCGGGATCGCCATCCGGCTGCAGTGCGCCCCAGAGCAGGTCCAGGGCCTGCTGGACCGCGAAGCGCCGGTTCTCCTCGCGCGTCCAGCCGGCCCGGCGGTGCCGGTGCCGCGTGCCTGCGGGCCCGGCCAGCGCGCAGTGCAGGGTGCCCACCGGCTTGCCCGGGCGCTCGCCGCCAGGCCCGGCGATCCCCGTGATTGCCAGCGCCCAGTCGCTCGCCAGGCGCGCGCGCACGCCCACCGCCATTGCGCGGGCGACGGCCTCGCTCACGGCACCCTCGGCCGCGAGCAGCGCGCTCGGCACTCCGAGCAGCTCGACCTTCACGCGGTCGGCGTAGCTGAGCACGCCGCCGAGGAAGACCGCGCTGGCACCGGGCACCCTCGTCAGCCGCTCGCCGAGCAGACCGCCCGTGCAGCTCTCGGCGACGGCGAGGGTCTGACCCGCCGCGGCGAGGCGGGCGATCAGCACGGCTTCCAGGCTCTCATTCGTCCGTGAAACCAGGTGCGACCCCAGGCGTGCGGCGAGTGCCGCCGGCTCGGGTCCGGCCGCCGCCGGCAAGTGCAGGCGCAGGCCCTCGAGCGATGGATAGAAGCCGATCGCCGCCGCACCCGGCAGATCGGCGAGCAGGCTGCTGAGCTGGTCCTCGCCCAGGCCGGTCAGGCGCCAGCTCTCCCCCGCTGCCGCGGTGGGCGGCGGCAGCAGCGTCTCGAGGATGCCGCGGTACTCGTGGGGGACGCCGGGCAGCAGGGCGAGGAAACCCCGCTCGCTCGGGTGCGCGCGCCAGAAGCCGGGGGCCGTGCCGACGGGGTTGGCGAGCGGCGCCATCCCGATGGGCAATAGCGCCTGCCGGTGCGTGAAGGCCGAGAAGCGACGCTGCAAGTGCTCTTCGCGGGCGCGGATCTGCGCGGCGGCCGCGGCGTGTTCCGCGAGCGCGACCCCGAGCCCGGCGGCCACCTCCTCGCGGCTGCGGTCGTCCGGCGTCGGGCCGAGCCCGCCACTGGCGATGAGCGTGCCGCCTTCGGCGAGCCACTGTCGCACCGCCCCCGCCAGCGCCCCCGCGCGATCGCCGAGCACCGCCAGCGAGTCCGGCGCCCAGCCGAGCGCCGCGAGGCGGCCGGACAGCCAGTGGCTGTTCGTGTCGAGCACCTCGCCGCGAAGCAGCTCGTCCCCCACCGCGAGCAGGCGCAGGGGCCGCGCAAGCTGCGCGGCGAGCTCCAGACCTAGCTCAGCCACGGCGCGATCAACCGCAGGACGAGGAGACTGTAGAGGCCGGCCATGACGTCGTCGGCGACGATGCCCCAGCCCGCGGGCCAGCGCTCGAGCCGCCGGCCCGGCCAGACCTTGAGGATGTCGAAGCCGCGAAAGAGCAGGAAGGCCGCGCCGACCAGGCGCCAGGCGCCGGGCGCGGCGAGCGCCGTGCCCTGCAGGGCGATCAGGAAGCCCACGAGCTCGTCGATGGTGCAGGGCTTGGGGTCGTGGCCGAGCAGGCGCTCCATGCGGGTCGCGACCGGCACCGCGGCCAGCAGCGCCGCCGCCAACAGCAGCGCCAGGGCCAGCGGACCGGGCGCCCAGAGCAGGAGGAGGGCGGCGAGGACCGCGGTCGTGAAGGTGGCCGGTGCGACGGGGAAGAAACCCGTGCCCAGCACACTGCCCGCAAGGAGGACGACCCGGCGCATCAGGAGAGCTCCACGCGCCCCTCGAAGGCGCGCTGTAGCGTGGCCTCGTCCGTGTACTCGAGGCTGACGCCGACCGGCAGGCCGCGGGCGAGACGGGTGAGGCGCAGGGGCAGCCCCCGCAGGCGCTCGACGAGGTAGAGCGCCGTCGTCTCGCCCTCGACACCGCCGGAGAGGGCGAGCACCAGCTCGCGGATCTCCTCCCGCGCGATGCGCTCGACGAGGGCTTCCACGCTGAGGTCCTCCGGGTGCACACCGTCCAGGGGACTGATCACGCCACCCAGCACGTGGTAGCGGCCGCGGTAGACGCCGGCCCGCTCGAGGCTCATCACCTCCACCGGCTGCTCGACGACGCAGAGCACGCCCGCACGCCGCCCCGGATCGGCGCAGATCCGGCAGAGCGGACCCTCGGCGTAGTAGCCACAGCGGCCGCAGAAGCCGACGCGCGCGCGGGTCTCGCTGAGCAGACCGGCCAGCTCCTCGCTGTCCGCGGCCGGCGCGTGCAGCAGGTGCAGGGCGATGCGTTGCGCGCTGCGCTCGCCGATGCCGGGCAGGCGAGTCAAGCGGCCGATCAGGCGATCCAGGAGGGGGCTGCCCGTGTCCATGCTTGGCCTAGAGCCCCGGCAGGCCCAGGCCGCCCGTGAGCCCGCCCAGCTTCTCCTCGCTGGCCCGCCGCGCCTCCGCCTGGGCCGCGCGGAAGGCCGCGGTGATCAGGTCCTCGAGCAGCTCCGCGTCGCCGTCGGTCAGGGCGGCCGGTGCGATCTTGACGGCGAGCAGCTCCTGGGCGCCGCTCAGGGTCACCTGGACGACGCCGCCGGCCTCGCCGGTGAAGGGGGTCTCGGCCAGCTCGCGCTGCAGCTCGGCCATGCGCGTTTGCATCTGCTGCGCCTGCTTCATGAGCTGATTGAGGTTCTTCATGCGCTCACCTCGCCTGCGGCCGCGGGGGCCGCGCTCAGTCCTCGAGCAGCTCGCCGTCGAAGCGCTGGAGGAGGTCCTGGATCAGGGGATCCCCGGCGTGGTCGCTCAGCGCCTGCTCGCGCCGCGCCTCCGCCGCCCGCCCGGCGCTGATGCGCTCGGGGGCCTGGGCCCCGGCGGCCGCCAGCTCGAGGCGGATCTGCCGCGAGCGCCCCGTGAGCTTGCCCAGCGTCTCGCCCATCAGGCGCAGATGCTCCGGGGTATCGAGCATCGCCAGCTGAAAGGGGGTCTGCACGACGACGCTGTAGTGCTTCTCGCCGAGTACGCCCGGGCGCGCCTGCTCGAGGAAGGAGCCGAGGGACTTCATGCTCCGGCTCACCTCCCCGACGAACTCGCCCCAGAGCTGCGCCGGGTCGGCAGCCTCGCTCAGGATCGGCGCTCGCGCCGGCACGGGGCGCGCGCCGGCACGGGGCGCGGGTCGCGCCGCAGCCGCAGGGGCGCCGCCGCGCAGGCCGTCCGGCTCCGGGCCGGCCCCCTCACCCGCCGTCTCGCGCCCGGCGCCACCCGCTGCGCGGCCGCCGCCGGCCTCGCCCTCCGGCCGCCCGACCTTGAGGCGGCTGAGCAGTTCGCTCAGCAGCACGCGGCGCTCGAAGCGGGCGATCTCGACGACGAGGGTGTCGAGCAGGAGCCGCGGTTGGCTGGCGTAACGGATCTGGTCGCCGCGCTCGCCGACGAGGCGCAGCAGGGCGAGCAGGTCCTCGACTTGCCAATGCTGCGCGAGCGCGGTGCAGCGCTGCCGGTCCGCCTCGCCGATCTCACCCGCGAGCAGCGCGGGGTCCACGCGCAGGAGCAGGAGGTCGCGCAGGTGGGCGGCCAGGCCGAGCGCGAACTCGCGGGGACTGAGGCCGCCGGCGAGGGCGGCGTCGAGGGCGCGCAGGGCGGCGCCGGCGTCCTGGGCCTGCCAGGCGGCATCCAGCGCGAAGAAGTGATCGTGGCGAGTGAGTCCGAGCACGGCGGTCACGGCGTCCAGCGCGAGTTGGCCACCCCCCGAGGCGAGGGCCTGATCGAGCAGGGTCAGGCCGTCCCGCAAGCTGCCGTCGGCACGCCGGGCGATGGCCGCGAGCGTCTCCGCCGGCGCGGCGATGCCCTCGCGGGCGCAGATGTCGGCGAGACGGCCGGCGATCTCGGCCTGAGCGAGCAGGCGGAAGCCGAAGCGCTGGCAGCGGGAGTGGATGGTCGGCAGTATCTTCTGCGGCTCGGTGGTGGCCAGCACGAAGATCGTTCCCGGCGGCGGCTCCTCGAGCGTCTTCAGGAGCGCGTTGGCGCCGGCCGCGGTGATCTGGTGCGCCTCATCGAGGATGTAGATCTTGTAGCGGCCACCGATGCTGCCCAGCGCCGCTTCCTCCCGGATGTTGCGGATGTCCTCGACGCCGCCCGTGCTGGCGGCGTCGATCTCGATGACGGCCAGGCTGCTGCCCGCCACGACGGCGCGGCAGGCCGCGCACTCGCCGCAGGGCGTCGGCGTCGGCCCCCGCTCGCAATTGAGCGCCATCGCCAGGATGCGGGCAGTGGTCGTCTTGCCGCAGCCGCGCGGGCCCGAGAAGAGGTAGGCCTGGCCGAGACGGCCCTGGGCGATGGCGCCGGCGAGCACGCTGGTCACCGCGTCCTGGCCGACGACCTCCTCGAAGCGCGTCGGTCGATACTTGAGCGCCAGCACGCGGTAGTCCACGCGGACTCGTCCTCCTGCTCACCGGCGGTGGTCAAAACGGGCCAGGCGGCTCCACGGCACATCCGAGGGCTTTCGTACCGCTGCTATCTTCCGATCCTGACGGGGTTGGAAAATTCGGATTGCGTGGGACCTGGCCCAAGAAACGTGCCGCCACCGACTCGGCGGAGAGGCAGGGATTCGAACCCTGGGAGCCCAAAGGACTCAACGGTTTTCGAGACCGTCCCGTTCAACCGCTCCGGCACCTCTCCCGACGGCGGAGAGTCTGGGATTCGAACCCAGGGTACCTTTCGGTACACACGATTTCCAGTCGTGCCGATTCGACCGCTCTCGCAACTCTCCCCGCACTCAGTCCCGGAGCTTCCGAAAGAAGCTGCGCATCAGCTTGCCGGCCTCGTCGTCGAGGATGCCGCCTTGCACCTCGACCGTGTGGTTCCAGCTCGACACCGCCGGGACGTCGATGATGGAACCGCAGGCGCCGAACTTGGGATCCTTGGCCCCGAAGACCACTCGCTGGATGCGAGCCAGATGGATGGCCCCGATGCACATCGTGCAGGGTTCCAAGCTAACATAGAGGGTGCACTCGTTCAAGCGCCAGCTTTTGAGGGTGCCGGCAGCGGCCGTGATCGCCAGCAGCTCGGCATGAGCCGTCGGATCCTGCAGGGTCTCGACCGAGTTGTGGCCGCGACCGATGACGATGCCCTGGTGCACGACGACGGCGCCGACGGGAACCTCCTCCTTGCCGAAGGCGGCCTGCGCCTCGTCGAGCGCCATCCACATGAAGTAGGTGTCGGTCTCGATGCGATCCATCTTCACTCCCGGCCGACCCCTCAGCCGGCCGGCAACGCGCGGTGGATTAGACCCCAAGCGTTCCGGGCGGGCAAGGCAATTTCCCCCGGGCGAACCGCCGCTGCCGTGCAAGAAAGAGGCCCCGCGCAGGCGGGGCCTTGGCTGCCGAAGGGTTGGGGGATTCAGCGCGCGGCGAGCTGGCGGCCGAAGCTGCGCAGGCTGCGCAGCGGAATCTGCAGGCGCAGGGACTCCTCCGGCGACTCCACGCGCACGAGCAGGTGGCGGCGGTTCTTGCTCACGATCACCCGCTCGTCGGCCGACTCGACGCGCACGAACTCGCCGGCCGGGCACTCGGCGAGGGCCGCACAGAGCGCGCCGACCAGAGGCCGCCAGTCCGTGTCGCCCTGGCATCCGCTTGCCTGTGCCGCGCGGGCGACCGCCACCTGCGGCAGGCAGTAGAGCCCGGCCTGGACCAGCGCCCCCGGCACCGCGATGCGCAGCGGGGGCTCACCAGCGCTCGCGAACTCCAGGCTGAGCGTCCCCGCACTGAGGAGCCAGCCGAGCGTCAGCCCCGCCACGAGGATCATCGCGGCGATGCCGCCGCTCAGGCAGAGCAGAGAGGTCCGGCGTGACATGGTCGCCTCCTCGGGCTAGATGCCCTCCATGCTGGCATCCACCCAGACGCGGACGGTGGAGTCGCCGTCATCGATCGTGACGAGGGCCCCGTCGTGCTGGCCCAGCGCGTCGAGGGCCGCCTTGATGTTGAGCGCTTCGCCCTCTCCGTCGAGCATCGCGCGCACGACGGCGATCGGGATCGACACGCGCACCTGCGTATCCTCGGCGCGCTCGTCGATGTCGACGAGGAGCATCGCCTTCTGCTTGCGCACGCTGATCTGTGCCCCGTCTGCCGCCTCGACGCGTACGAACTCGCCATCCCCCGATTCGACGGCGGCCTGGAGGATGGCCCGGACCAGCTCGCGGTCGAACTCCTGGTCCTCGACGATGAGTCGGCCCCGATGGAAGTTGTCGCTCTCGGCCGTTTCGATCACCGTTGCCACCAGTTCGACGGGCAGGTTCACGGAGACCTTCTCTTCCCCGTCCAGGACGCGGACGTGGAGCCAGTGTTCCGTCTCCGCGCCGGCGAGGGTGGCGCCGCCACTCAGCAGAGCGAGGCTGAGGGCGCCGAGGACGAGTCCGCGCATCGTTCACCTCCGGCTGCGCCGGCCCACGGCGGGCCGACCGCGCCCCTACGGGGCCGCCCGGCGAGGGTTACGCGCTGGTCCAAGGGAACGGCCCCTGCCCGCAGCGCGGGCAGGGGTCGCTGGGTTCCGCTCGTAGCGGCGAGAGCCTAGAGCTCCTCGGCCTTCAGCTCCTGGACGTCGGTCAGGCCGAGCTCGGCGAGCTGCGGCAGCACCGCCGAGCGGTCGCCGACGATCACGATCTGCATCCGATCGGGATCGAGCTGCTCCCGGGCGCTGCGATTGGCCGTCTCGCGGTCGACGGCCTGGACGCGCGCCATGTAGTCGCTCCAGTGGCTGAGGGGCAGCTCGTTGACCAGGAGCTCCGAGAGCTGGCCGGCCATCCCCTCGAGAGTCTCGAAACGGGCCGGATAGCCCTGGACGAGTCGGCCCTGGCACTCGCGGAACTCCTCGTCCCCGATCGGCCGCGGGCCGCGGATGTCCCCGATCTCGCGCAGCAGCTCCTTGAGCGCGGCGCCGGTGAACTGCGTGTGGACCGGCGCGGCGCAGGCGAAGGCGCCGGCGCCCTTGAGGCCGTTCACGAAGCTGTAGCTGCCGTAGGTGTAGCCCTTGTCCTCGCGCAGGTTCATGTTGATGCGGGCGATGAAGCCGCCGCCGAGGGCGGCGTTCATGACCTCGAAGGGCAGGTAGGCGGGGTCCGCGCGGCGCGGCCCGAGCTGGCCGAGCAGGATCATGCTCTGCTGGGCGCCGGGCCGGTCGACGAGGCAGACGCGGGGACCCCCAGCGGGGCGAGGCGCCGGGATGCTCGCCGCCGGCACGGGCGCCGCCTCCCACTTGCGGAAGGCCTTCTCGAGCGCGGCGATCGCGTCCGCCAGCGTGAGGTCCCCCACGACGACCACGGCGGCGTTGTTGGGCCGGTAGTGCGCGGCGTGGAAGGCAACCAGATCCTCGCGGCGCAGCCGCTGGATCGACGCCGCCGTACCCGTGCCGGTCATCGGCTGGGCGTAGGGATGGCCCTCCCCGTAGAGCCGCTTCTGCATGAGCTTCATCGCGATCAGCCGGGGCTGCGCATTCTCCTGCTGGACCTGGCCGAGCAGGCGCTGGCGCTGGCGCTCCAGCTCCTCCGGCGGGAAGCTGGCCCCGAGGACGAGGTCGCTCATCAAGGCCAGACCCGGGCCCAGCTCGCGCCGCAGGACGTTGAGCGAGACGCGTGAGGCGTCGAAGCCGCTCTCCGTGCTCAGGCGGGCGCCGAGCCGGCGCGCCGCCTCGGAGATCGCCAGCGCGTCGCGGCGGGCCGTCCCCTCGTCGAGCAACTCCGCCGTGAGCGCGGCCGTGCCGGGGCGATCCGCGGGATCCGCCGCCCAGCCGCTGCGGATGTTCAGGGTCACCTGCACGAGAGGCAGCTCCCGCTTCTCGACGAGGTAGAGCTCCAGACCGTTCGCCAGTGCGGCGCGCTGGATGGCCGGCGGGCTGAAGCGAATCGCCGGACCGGGCGCCGGCAGCCCAGCCGGCTCCCCGCTCGTCGCGGCCGCCAGCGGCTCGGCGGCCGGCACGACGCTGAGCACGGCCCGCAGGTCGCGCTGCAGGTACTCGACCGCGTAGCGCTGCACGGCGGCCGGGCTCACAGCGAGATGGCGATCGAGGTCCCACTGGAGTCGACCGGGATCGCCGAGGAAGGTGTTGTAGTTGTTCAGCAGATCGGCCTTTTT
>VGXI01000080.1 GCA_016873475.1 bacterium
ATGGTCACCCTCAAGCTGCGCTGCCTGGCGAGCTGCCCCTGGACGCTCAAGCACCGCACGCGCCTGCGCTTCCACTTCGGCACGCAGGAGATCATCGGCCGGCTCGTGTTGCTCGACCGCGAGTCGCTGCGCGCGGGCGAGGAGTGCCTCGGCCAGGCGCGGCTCGAATCGCCGGCGGTCTGCGCGCCGGGGGACCGCGTGATCGTGCGCTTCTACTCGCCGATGCGCACGGTGGCCGGCGGTGAGGTGATCGAGGCCACGGCGCCCAAGCGCCGCCACGGCCGCGAGCGCGACCTCGAGGCCGTGAAGCTCAAGGAGGGCGGCGACGCGGCGGTGATCCTCGAGCGCGCCGTGCTCGATGCAAGCGCCGCCGGGCTCGCGGACAGGGACGCCGCGCTCCTCGTGGAGAAGTACCCGGGCGAGGATCCGCTGCCCGCGCTGCTCGCCGCCGGGCGCCTGCTCGCGCTCGGCAAGCGGCTGTTCCATGCCGACGCCGTCGCGCAACTCGCCCGCGGCATCGCGGAGCGCGCCGAGCGCTTCCAGGCCGAGCACCCGCTCGCCTGGGGTCCCGCGCGCCAGAGCCTGCGCGCGGCGCTCGCGCCCGAGGTGCCGCAGGCTTCCTTCCAGCTCCTGCTCGAGCAGCTCGAGCGCGCGGGGAGCCTGCGTCTGCGCGGCGAGGGCGTCCGCGTGGGGGAGGGCGAGCCGGCGCCCACGGGCGCCGCCGCGGCCTGGGTCGAGAAGGTCGAGGCCGCCTGGCTGGCCGCCGGCCTCGCCTCGCCGCCGCTGGCGACCTTTGCGGAGCTGGGCGTGCCCTCGGAGCAGGTGCCCGACCTCGTCGACTACCTGACGGCGAACGGTCGCCTCCTGCGCGTGAACGCGGAGACGCTCGTCCACGCCGAGCCCTTCGCGCGCCTGGTGGAGGGCCTGCGCGCGCTCTTCGCCGAAAGGGAAGTGATCACGGTGGGCGACGTGGGCGCGCGCCTCGAGGTGAGCCGCAAGTACTCGGTGCCGCTGCTCGAACTCTGCGACAAGCTCGGCTACACCGAGCGCCGCGAGTCCGAGCGCCGGCGGGGGCCGCGGCTCTGAGCCCGGCCGCGCATTCGGATGTCGCGGTGCGCTTGTCTACTTCAAGCGCCGCTGCGTGATTCTGCATCGGCACCCGCAGGGGGCTCTTCGTCGCCGACGGCGGCAAGGGCCGGCGCCGTTTCGCGCTACGCGGGCCCTTCGGCGAGGGCGTCGCCGCCTACTCGTGCGACGCCACCGCCGCCTTCAGGGGCTTGCTCAGCGTCCAGATCGCCAGGCCCGCCGCGAGGCCCAGGATGCAGAGCATCCCGAAGAAGGCCTCGCGCGGCATCTTCTCCCAGAAGGTGCCGAGGAAGCCCGACAGGTAGTTGCCGAAGAAGCTCGACAGGAACCAGACGCCCATCATCATCGAGACGATGCGCGCCGGCGCCACCTTGGTCACCAGCGAGAGCCCGATCGGTGACAGGTACAGCTCGCCGATCGTGAGCACGAAGGTGGTGCTCAGCAGCCACATCACGTTCTTCCGGTCCTCCGGCCCCATGCCCTGCACGCCGGCGATCATGATCAGGAAGGACGCGCCGAGGATGAAGCAACCGATCGCCATCTTGATCACGCTGCCCGGCTCGCGATTCCGCTTCGCCTGCCAGGCCCAGAAGGTGTTCAGCAGCGGCGCGAAGATGAAGATGATCATCGGATTGAAGGCCTGGTACCAGGTCGAGGGCACCTGGAAGCCCAGGAAGTTCCAGTTCGTGTTGCGGTCGGCCCAGAGCTGCATGGTGTTGCCCTGCTGCTCGTAGACGCCCCAGAAGACGATGTTCAGCGCGCACAGGGTGACCAGCGCCCAGATGCGGCGCCACTCGTCCTTCGTGAGCGGCTGCCGCTCGGCCGCTCGCTTCTCCTTGGTCGCCGCGAGGGTCTCCGGCGCGAGGAAGCGCCGGCCCCAGAGGTAGACGACCAGGCCCAGCACCATGCCGACGCCGGCGGCGCCGAAGCCGTAGTGCCAGCCGAGCGTCTGGCCCAGCGTGCCGCAGACCAGGGGCGAGAAGAAGGCGCCCAGGTTGATGCCCATGTAGAAGATCGTGAAGGCGCGGTCGCGGCGCGGATCGCCGGGCGGGTAGAGGTCGCCCACCTGGGTCGAGATGTTCGGCTTGAAAGCGCCGTTGCCGAGGATCAGAAAGAGCAGCGCCAGGAAGAAGAGGTTCTCGACGGCCATCAGGAAGTGGCCGATCGCCATCAGCACGGCGCCGAGCACCACCGTCTTGCGCCGGCCGAGCACGCGGTCGGCCAGCATGCCGCCGAAGAGCGGCGTCAGGTAGACGAAGGCCGTGTAGAGCCCGTAGATCTGCGAGGAAAGCGGCTGGTTCGCCAGCGGCCCGAAGATCGCCTCCAGCGTGCCCTTGATCGCGTTGAAGCCGAGCACTTCCTGGCCCACGTCCGGGCGCAGGAAGAGGTGGTCGACCATGAACAGCACGAGCAGCGAGCGCATGCCGTAGTAGGAGAAGCGCTCCCACATCTCCGTGAAGAAGAGGACGAAGAGGCCGGGCGGGTGGCCCAGGATCGTGCGCTGTGTGCTCATGCGTGACTGCCTTTCACTCGGGTCCAGGGTCCTCGGAATCGCTGGGGTTTCAGTAGCGCGCCTTGAGCGCGCCCAGGCTGGTGGTTGCGGCGGGCGTGGGAATGAACTCGCGGCTGCCGTTGGGCTGCCAGGCCCAATCGAAGGCGACGAGCGAGTCGCCGAGCGCGGTGATCGCCAGCTTCACCGCCGTCGTCTCGGGCTCGGCGCCGCGCTGCACCTGGAGCAGCGCGTAGGCGTGCCCGGCCGCCGCGGCCGCGAAGCTGGCGAGGGGCAGGGGATCGCCCGCGTCGTCGAGCATGTCGGCGACCGCCGCGAGCGGCAGCACGCCGAGGTCGACGAGCAGCGGCTGGTCGTTCTGGTAAACCGGGTCCTCGGGCGCGCGCAGCCAGTGCGCGCTCTCGCCCGGCACCAGTTCGACGAAGAGCAGATCGGCGACGCCGCCCAGGACGAGCGCGAGATAGCTCGCGAGCGAGTCGACGGCGCCCGTCGCAAAGTCGATGGCCTGCACGCGCCCCCCCGACTGGATGCTGTCCTGCGTGGCCAGGCGCAGCGAGGCCGAGCCCGAGGGCAAGCCCCAGGGATCGACGTAGTCGGCCCGCGCGGACGCGGCGACCGCCAGCGCTGCGAGCAGGGGCAGGGCGGGGGCGAGGGCGCGCATCAGTCTTCCTCCACGGGCAGGCCGGGCTCGCTCGCGCAGTCGCCGAAGGCGCCGATCGGCCCGCAGGCGGCCGTGAGCGCCGGGCTCGCGGCGTCCACGCGCCAGTCGTCGGCCGCGGGATCGCAGAAGAGCGGATCGGTGGCGAGGTCGCTCGCGCCGGGCGCGAGGCCACCGTAGCCGCCGGCTGCGTTGTCCCAGACGAGATTGCAGTCCAGGAGCGGCGCCGCCCCGGACTGCACGAAGAGCCCCCAGTTCCCGCCGGCGAAGAGGCAGCGCTCGAGGCTGACGGCACCCGCTTCGGCGAAGAAGGCGCCGGCCACCGCCGAGCGCACGATCGTCGCGCCCGCAAGGCGTCCTGCAGCGCCGCCGCGCAGCCAGAGGCCGTACCAGGCGCTGTCCGCGACGAGCAGCGCCTCCGCGTCCAGCGCGCCGCCCGCCAGCGAGACACCCTCGGCGCAGCGCGCGATCACGCAGCGCCTGAGCGCCAGGGTATCGCCCGCCGCGCCGCGCAGGTAAACGCCCGCGCCGCCGCAGTCCGCAATCCGCGTGTCGGCGAGTCGCGCACTCGAGCGATCGAGCACGACCCCCGCTTCGGCCGCGCCCGTCACGACGAGGCCCTCGAGCCGCGTCGCGCCGCTGCGCCCCGCCAGGTAGATGCCGTAGTCGTTGTCGCCCTGTGCGGCGTTCAGGACGATGGGCCCGTGGCCCGGGAAGGGCGCGAGCAGGAGATCGGCGGCGTCGATGCGCAGCGCCGCACTGCCGCCGGCCGCCAGCTCCTGGTGTGCGAGCGCAGTGTTCGGCCGCCACAGGAGCAGGCTGTCCAGCCCGGCGCCCGCGCAGTAGTCCACCGCGCTCTGCAGCTCGGTGAGCAGGGTGCCCTCGTGCACGCCCGGCAGGACGAGCAGGCTCTTCGGCGCCACGGTCAGCGTGAGCGCGTTCTCGACGTCCGGGTGGATGAAGAGCGTGTCCGGGTAGCCGGCGAAGGGGGGACTGGCCGTCGCGCCCTGGTAGGCGGCCGTCGCGAAGCTGAAGACCACCTTCTCGCCCCAGCTCAGCGCCGGGATGAAGTGCTCGCTGGCCGGCGTCTCCAGGGTGTCGACGCCGAGGATGCCGATGGGCACGGCGGCCGGCGCGCCCGCGAGATCCACGATGCGCACGCGCAGCGCCCCGCTGCGCTCGACGACCGGCACCGCCAGCTGGCGCGTCACCGGGTTGTCGTCATCGAGGTCGCGCACCTGCACGCTGAACTTCAGCGTGTCGATGGCGGCGAAGCTGGCCGGCGCCACCCAGATCACCGTGGCCGCATTGGTGACGTTGTCCACCCAGCTGCCCTGGTTGCCTGCGCCCCAGGCGTAGCGCAACAGATCGTCGTCCGGGTCGGTGGCCTCGACGCTGAGCGTGAAGCTGTCCAGCGGCGCCAGCGCGGACGGCGGCGGGTCCATCGCGATCTCGCCGACCTGAGGCGGGCGGTTCTCCGCGAGGCCGTCCATCTCGAGGCTGCAGGCGAGGACGCCGAGCAGGACCGGCAGGGTCCAGGGAGCGAGCCGCCGCTGCGCGCGGTCTCTCGGCATCGAGGTGGGGGCCATTCGCATCCTTCCCGTGAGGCAGGGGAATGATAGACTATCGCCACCGGCAACCGGAACCGGAAGATCCTCGCGGAGCCCGCCATGCCCAGCGATCCCGCCGCCCTCCTCGCGCGCCTCGACGGCCCCGAGGGCGACGCCCTGCGCGCAGCGCTCGCGGCGCTGCCGGCGGCGGAGTGGCAGGCGCCGCGGCGGGTGGCCGCCCTGCGCCGCCTCGCGGATGTGGAGCTCGTCGCCCTGGCCCTGCGCCTCGCGGCCGCCCGCGAGCGGCAGGCGCTCAAGTTCCTCCCCGGGGAGCCCCTGCGCTTCACGCCCGAGCTGCTCGAGCAGGCGAGCAGCCACCCGCTGGCCGCCCACCGGGCTGCGCGCCTGGCGCCCCTCGCTCCCGTGCTGGATCTCGGCTGCGGCGCCGGCGGCGACCTCACGCGCCTGGCCGCCGCGGGTGCCCGGCCGACCGGCCTCGAGGCCGATCCGCTGGCGGCGGCCCTGGCCCGCGCGAACCTGGCCGCACTCGGCCTGCCCGGCGAGGTCCTCACCGGCCGCTACCCGGAGACGCCCCTGCCCGCGCACCGCGCGCTCTACCTGGACCCGGCCCGTCGCGCGGGCGGCCGGCGCCACCGGGAGCCGGCGGCCTTCTCGCCGCCGCCCGGCGCAATCGCCGCGCTGCTCGCGCGGGCGGAGGCCTGGTGCCTGAAGTGGGGACCGGCGCTGCCCCTGGACCGCGAGGCCCTGTCCGGCCCGGCCGGCCCACTGGCGGGCTTCGCCGCCGGAGACTGGGAGCTCGAGACGGTCTCCTGGCGCGGCGAGCTGCGCGAGGCCGTTCTCTGGGGCGGGGCCGCCCGGCGCGGTTGCCCTCGCCAGGCGACCTTGCTGGCCGGCGGTCTGGCCGATTGGCAGCCATTGAGCTTCGCCGCCGAGCCGGAGCCGGATCCGGCGCCGCTGGCCCCCTGCCCCGAGGCCGCGCGCGGGCTCTTCATCCACGAGCCGGACCCGGCGCTCATTCGCGCCGGCCTCGTTGGTCCCTTCGCCCGCCGGCACGGCCTTGCGCCCGTGGCGCCGGGCATCGCCTACCTGGCTGGGCCCTCCGTCGCGAGTCCCTTCCTGCGCCGCTGGCAGCCGCTCGAATGGCTACCCCTGAGCCTGCCTGGACTGCAGTCTGCCCTCGATCGCCTGGAGGCCGGACCGCTCGTCCTCAAGAAGCGGGGCTTCCCGCTCGATCCGGAGACCCTGCGCGAGCGGCTGCGTGCTCAGGGCGATCGCCCGGTGACGGTGCTGATCTACCGAGACCGGCGGGCGCCGCGCCGCGCCGAACACTGGGTCTGCGTCTGCGGTGCGGAGCAGAGTTAGTCACAAGAAGGTGACTATTGCAGAAAATGCAGTGCAAGTTCCCAGGGTTGCTGCTATATGTTAAGAGCCATCGGCGCACGACAGCTTGCGATACTCGTCCGCTGAGGAAGCCATGACCCTCGTCAGTCCGAGCGTACTGCTCCTCGATCCCAACGGCCTGCTGATCCTGCGCTGGGCCGAGGCCCTGGCCGCTGACTACCAGATCGAGACTTCCCGCAGCATCGAAGACACGATCGCGCAGCTCGGCGAGTGGCTGCCCGACTTCCTGCTCATCCACGTGGAGCTGCGCAGCGCCGTGCCACTGCTCGACGGCCTCGAGCCGCTCCTGCTGACCCGGCCCGAGCTACCGGTGATCGCCCTGGTCGGCGAAGGCCTACCCGCCGATCAGCGGCTGCGCGCGCTGCGCCAGCCGATCTTCGCGCACCTGGAGGCGGACTGTCCGGTCGAGGAACTGCGCATCGTGCTGGACCGAGCGGCCGAACACGAGCGCCGGCGCCAGGAGCGGCTCTACCTGCGCCAGCAGCAGCTCGAACTGGATGTCTACGAGATGGGCGGCGGCCTCGGCAGCCTGCACGAGGCGATCCAGAAGGCGGCGAACACGGAACAGGGCGTGCTCATCTATGGCCCGACGGGCAGCGGCCGGCGCGAGGTGGCGAAGAAGATCCATCTCCTCAGCCGGCGGGCGCGCGAGCCCTTCGTGAGCTTCAATCCGAGCGGACTCTCCGTCGAGGACTGCCGCGTGCGCCTCTTCGGCCGCGAGGGTCGCGATGGCCTGCGGCGCCGCGGTCTGCTCGAGGTTGCCGGCGGCGGCACTCTGCTCCTGGAATCCGTGGGTCTGCTACCGCGCAGCGTGCAGGTCGAGCTGTATCGGTCGCTCCGCGAAGGGCGCTGCACTCGGGTGGGCGGCATCCACGCCTGGGCGGTGGACGTGCGGCTGATCGCGACGGCCTCGCCGGACTTGAAGGAGCGGATGCGGGAGGGAGACTTCCACGGCGAGCTCTTCAACCTGCTGCACAGTTTCCCGCTCGGCGTGCCCGCTCTGGACGAGCGGCGGGAGGACATTCCCGCGCTGGTGCGCGGCTACCTGCGGCGTTTCGGCCGGCGCCACGGGCGCCCCGATCTCGAGCTCGAACCGGAGGTCGAGTCCCTGCTCCTGCGCCGCGGCTGGAAGGGCAGCCTGCTCGAGCTGCGGCGCAGCGTGGAGCTTGCCGTCCTGCGCGCAGAAGGGCGCACGCTCAGCCTGGGCGACTTCGGCGTCAACGGGCTGGACGTGGAGCTGCTGCCGCTCGAGTACCATCAGGCCAAGCCCATGGTGGAACTGGACTTCAAGCGCCGCTTCTTCACCCGGCTGCTCCGCTTGGCCGACGGCAAGGTGACGGCCGCCGCGGAGATGATGAAGGTGCCGCGCCCGAGCCTCTCGACGATGTTGAAGGAGGTGGGCCTCTCGCCGGCCCCCTTCAAGAAGCCGAAGCGGGCCAGCCAGAAGGCGGCGGCGCGCTAGATCAAGCAGCGTCACAGCAATGTGGCGGACTCCCGCCGGGGGCGCCTGCGGCCCCCGGTTCTTGTCTCGGCGACGGCGCTGGCCGATACTGCGGAGCATGCGAGTGCGCGCCCGGCGTCGGCTCATCCCTTGGCTCGTCCTTGGCCTGGCGGCGGCGGCGCTGCTTGCGAGCACCGCCCTGCGCCCGCCGCGGGATTCGCAGGCGCGCGCCGTGGCGGCGCTCGAACGGGAGTTCCTGCCGACGCTCGCGGCTCGCCTCGCGCCGCACGGCGGCGCGGGGGGACGCGCCCTGGTCATCGATCTGAGCGGTCCCGGGCGCGTCGCCTTCCGGCCGCAGCTGGAAGCGCGGCTGGCGGCCCTGGCCGCCGCCGCGCCGGCCGGCGAGCAGATGCCCTTGCACCTCTCGCTGGCCTGGAACGTCGAGGACGGAGCGCTGCGCGTGCGCGGCAGCATCCGCACGCTGCGCCTGGAGACCTTCGTCGAGGAGCGCTACCCGCTCGGCCCCTAGCCGGCGGCGCGGCCGAGTGCCACCGGGAGTGCAGTGAGGAAGCCAGCGAGCGCCTCGCGTGGCACCGTCAGGCTGGGGTCGACGCGCAGCACCTTGAGTCCCGGCCGCTGCGCGACGAGATAGCCCGCCTCGAGCAGCGCGCGCTGGAGGGCCGCCGTGAAGGGGGCGCCGGGTGCGTCCTCCAGCTCGAGCGCGAGCATCAGGCCGCGGCCGCGCACCGCCGCGAGACGCGGTTCGCGCTCGGCGATGGCGAGGAGTTCGGCCAGGAACCACTCGCCGAGTTCCCGGCTCCGCTCGCTGAGTCCTTCTTCGGCGAGCGCGCGGATCACGGCCCGCAGCACCGCGGCGCCGAGCGGGTCGTTCTGATGCGACTGCGCGTACCTGGGCAGGCGATCGCCGAGGCGCTGCGCCACGCGGGGCGCCAGGGCCGTCGCGCTCACCGGATAGCCGTTGCCCAGGCCCTTGCCGAGGGCGACGATGTCCGGCGCGAGGTCGTAGTGCTGGAAACCGAACCAGCGGCCGGTGCGCCCCAGCCCCGTGGTCACCTCGTTGACGAGCAGCAGCCCGCCCTCGCCCTGGATGCGCGCCGCGAGCCGGCGCACCAGGGCCCGCGGTGGAAAGCGCACCAGCCCCGATGAGCTGCCCGGCTCCAGCAGCAGGCCGCCGATCCGCTCGAAGGGCAGCGCCGCCCAGTGCGCGCAGCGGGCCAGGCAGTCCTCGCCGTGCCCGCAATCGCCGCGGGCGAGCCAATCGTAGACGACCCACTCGTCGGGCTGGCGCCGGCTCGCGGAGCCGTAGGCGCCGAAGTAGGAGTCGCTCATCGTCAGGAGCAGCGGCCGCTCGGCGAGGAGCTGCGCCGTGCGCACACCGTACTCGACGGCCTCGCTGCCCGAGGCGAGCAGCACGCAGCGGCCGCCGGCCAGGCCGAGGCGCGCGAGCAGGTCGTCAGCGGCAGCGGCGACGACCGGGTGCGAGTAGGCGTAGCCCGCGTGGGCGATCAGCGCGGCCTGCTCGCTGAGCGCCTGGAGCACGCGCGGGTGGCCATGGCCGAGGCAGAGGCACCAGACACCGGCCTCGAGGTCGACGATGCGCCGGCCGTCCGCCGCATGCAGGGTGCAGTTCTCCGCGCGGACGATGTCCGGCAGCAGGGTCGCGTGACCGGGGTAGCCGAGGATTGCCTCCATGACCGCCTAGGGCTCGTGGGTGTCGGGGATTGCGCCGAGGATGGCCGCCGCCACCTGCGGCTGCGCGTCCAGGTAGAGTCGGCGTTTCACTTCACCACCCTCCTGAATCCTCGTCGCCCGGTGCCCCCCGGCTACTCCTTGACGGGCAGCACGTGGATCGCCTTCACGACGAGCGTCACCCTGTCGCCAGGCTGGAGCTTCAGCTCCTCGACGGACTCGGTCGTGAGCACCGAGGCCATCGCGCAGGGCAGCTCGACGCTGAACTTCACCAGGCTCATCACGTCGCCGCGCTTCACCGAGCTGACCGTGGCATGGACCTTGTTGCGCGCACCGTACTCCATGGCGGGCTCCTTACAGCTCTCGACCGGCGACGGGCCGGACATGCTATACTCTAGCCCAATCCCGACCCGGAGCGTAACCATGAAGTCCCTACTCGCCGCCTTCGCCTGCCTGCTCGCCGCCCTGCCCGCCCTCGCTCAGGAGACGCCCGTCGTCTTCACGAGCGGGCTCTACGCCTTCAACTACCAGCAGTGGCCCTTCGGCAGCTACCACGGCAGCTTCAGCGCCGAGGGCGCGAGCCTGGACAGCCTGATCTGGGGCGGGGGGCAACTCGAGGCGGCGGGCGGCAGCCTCCAGGTGGTGCAGGACAGCACGATCGCCTGGGCCTACGGCGCCGTCTACCAGGAGGACCAGACCGTGGACCTCGGCCTGCTCATCCTGCGCCGGCCGGGTCTGCTGACGCCGGGCGATTACCCCATCGACGTCACGGGCTTCACCTCGCAGTTCGTCTTCTTCGACGGGCTCTCCGGGCTGACGATCCCCGAGGACCCCACCGACATCCAGGCCTGGCTGAACGGGCTCGCCGCCGAGCATCGCTTCTTCGGGGCGACGGGCAGCATCACGGTGAGCGAGGTGAGCGACTCGAGCTTCGTCGGCAGCTTCAGCGGGCGCATGCTGGACCCGACGGCGCTGATGATCATCTCGATCAGCAGCGGCGTCTTCGACATGGTGGGCCTGCCGGTCCTGCCGACGGCGGCGCCCGCGGCGCCCGCCGCCCTCGCGCACGGGAGCTGGCCCAACCCCTTCAATCCGCAGACGCGTCTCTACTTCACGCTGCCCGCCGCCGGCGCCGCCCGCCTGAGCGTGCACGACGCCGCCGGGCGCCGCCTGGCGACGCTCTGGGACGGCCCGGCGCCCGCCGGCCGCAGCGAGGTCGACTGGACTGCGCGCGACGCGGCGGGCCGCCCGCTGCCCGCGGGGCTCTACTTCTATCGCCTGCGAACCGCGGCCGGGGTAGCTGGCGGCAAGTTGATGCTAGTTCAGTAGCTAAGGCCTTGGCAGCTAGGTTGGGAAGAGGCAAGGCGCCTCGCGGTTCAGCCTGCGCTCGAGAGCCTTGGCATCTTCCTTCGAGGCACAGGCGCAGGTTCGGTACTCGATCAAGGGCAAGTTGGCAAGGACGTAAGCTCGCTTGGCTTCGTTGTTTCTCGTTCCCGTCCCAAGTGGCCTTGGCAACAGGCTCGACATCCGGGAGGCGCAGTTGCCGCCTTGCCCTCTCAGGACTGGCTCTTTGGTGTCCGCACGGCGCAACTCGTAGATGCCGGGTCCGAAGGGAGCGCGGATGAGACCAAGGCGTCGCGGATCGGGAAAGGGAACCCATTCAGTCCACTCAGGCACGGTCGGCTCCTTGGACTTCTGGTGGGCTATACTTCATCTGCGCTGACCACGACCGCGAAGGGGACATCCAATGCCTCGAAGTGCCGTTGCCCGCAACGGACCTTGTCTGCTTCCGCAGTGCGGAGCTTGAGGAAGTCACGGGTTCCCTTCGTTTCGCGGACGAGATAGAGCGCACTGCCGTCATGCTTCAGGATGGCCCAATCGGGGTTGTACTTGCCGACGGGCGTATCGATCTCAAACCAGTGCGGGAGCTTGACGAACAGCTTGATGTCCTCTCGCTGGTCGAGTCGCTGTGCGAATTCCCGCTCCACTTCCGACTCGTACACGATGTAGTCGTAGACGGACTTCTGAACCTGCAGTGCATTCAGGTAACTCACGAGTTCCTCGTTCTTGAAGAGCACCATCTCCCAGGCCGCGTCCGCCCCGTCCATGGGAAGGCGCTCGTACTTGATACCGTCAACAAGCAAGCGATGCAGCTCGTACTTCAAGATCGCTGCAACTTGGTCCAGGAAGCGCTGGGGGTTCACGAAGACATCTGCAAGACGGCCTGACTCCGCAAGGATGCGCACGAGGGTGGATCGCGTCAACTCCGTCTCGTTCTGCAGATAGGCGAGGAGATCCGGCAGCCCCTGAACGGTGTAGGCCGGCCGCTCCTCAGCGATGCTCGCTGCTTCAGTGCTCACTCCGCCCTTTGACACGAGGACGCGACCGGTAGCGATCTGGATTCTAGGTGCTTCGATGGGTTCCATACGGCGGATCGCGTCCACTGCACGTTGCACGAGCGCATTGGTATCGAATTCCAAGCGGTACGTTGTCTTGGGCTTGATCCTGTCCCACAGCGCTACGAACTCCGGGCTGAGCGAAACCTCCTTGCGCAGACGGCTCGTCACCTCGTCGCGCTCTCTTCGGACATGTCGCTCGATCTGGTAGGCAGCCAAGAGATCCACTACCACCGGCGCAAGATCACGCAGCGCCCCCGGCAGCGTGAGTTTGAAGTCACTGCGCTTGGGATCGAACGCAGGCTGTAGCCGCCCGTTCGCATCGAGCATCCCCTGCTGAATCAGCGCGGCGCGAATCGCCTCGGCGGCCTCACAATCGATGGACCGCTCTGCGCCGTCAACGACGCGGGTCAGTTTCAACAGGGCAGTGAACGGAACCTTGCCGAAGGTAACCCCGCACTCCTCTTCGTACTCGGTCTGGAGCGCGCGAGCGAAGTCTTCGTAGCTTTCGTTGGCCATCACGTAGAGCTTGTTCACCGACTCATCGAAGACCCGGATTCCACTCTGGTCAACCGGGAGGCGCAGGCCGCGACCGATCTCTTGCCGCTTCTTGACCGCGCTCCGCGTTTCATTGAGCGTGCAGATTTGGAACACGTTCGGGTTGTCCCAACCTTCCCGCAGGGCTGAGTGGCTGAAGATGAAGCGCAAGGGCTCCTCGAGTGAAAGCAAGCGCTCCTTGTCCTTCATGATGAGGTTGTAGACCTCATCGTCGGCCTGCGTGTCGCCGCGGCTATCCTTGGCAATGCCTTTCCGATCTTGCGCGAAGTAGCCGTTGTGCAGTCCATCGAGAGGCTGGCGAAGCCATTCAAGATCCGCGTAGCGCGACTCTTGGGCGAACGCCCGAAGCTCGGATTCGAGAGCCTCCGCGAACTTGCCGGGCAGCGGCTTGCCATCGTTGCCATAGTTCCGATAGTTGGCCACGCGGTCGATGAAGAAGAGCGAGAGCACAGAGATGGTCCCAGGAAACCGGACAGCGTGCTAAGGTGGCTCCACGACTCTGAACGGAGGACATGGAGCAATGGCAAACCGACGCAAGTTCTCGGCTGAATTCAAGGCCAAGGTCGCCC
>VGXI01000081.1 GCA_016873475.1 bacterium
GGGGGCCGAGAAGGGACTGCGGCTCGCTGCCGCGGTCTGGCCCTTCTGGGAGGCGCGCAGCCACTTCACGCTGGGACGGGGCCTGCTGGCGCGGGCCATCGCGCGCGGGCGCGAGGCGCTGGGCCCGACGCCGGCCCTGGCCCGCGCGCTGACGGGGGCGGGCAACCTCGCCTGGGCGCAGTCGGACTTCGCCCCCGCCAAGACCTGCTTCGCCGAGAGCCTCGCCGTGAACCGCGCGCTCGGCAATCGCCAGGGCGAAGCCGTGGGACTGGGCAGCCTCGGCCTGGTCGCCATGGACAGCCTCGGCCTCGAAGAGGCGACAGCCCTCTTCGGCGAGGCGCTGGCGCTCTTCCGCGACATGGGCGACCGGCTCGGCACCTGCCGGACCCTGGCCAACCTGGCCATCTGCCTGCGCAACCAGGGTCAGCCCGAGGAGGCGCGCCGCCTCCAGCTCGAGAACCTCGCGATCCGCCGCGAGCTGGGCGACCTGCGCGGCACGGGGCTCGCCTTGTACAACCTCACGGTCATCGCCCTCCAGCTCGAGGAGTGGGCCGCGGCGCGCGGACACGTCGCCGAGGGCCTGCGCCTCTTCCGCGAGCTCGAGGACCGCCTGCACCTGGCCACCTGCCTGGAGCGCGCAAGCGAGCTGGCCGCGGCGTTGGGCGAGACGCTCCGTGCGGTGAGCCTGCGCGCCGCCGCCGCAGCGCTGCGTGCGGCGATCGGCGCGCCCGTCCCACCCAAGGCGCTCGAGGAGCGCGAGCGCTTCCTGGCCGCCGCTCGCGAGAAGCTCGCTCCCGGGGACTTCGCGCAGGCCTGGGCGGCGGGGGAGCGGGCCACCTACCAGGATGCCGTCGCCGAGGCCCTGGACTGGCTCGAGGCGCCGGCCTGAGGCGCGCCGATCGGGCTCCGCTCTTCCTGCGTGACCTTTTCGCCCGGAGTGTATAGGATCTTCACGTTCTGCGGCCGGCCGCCCCCGGGGGCGACCAGTCAAGTGATTTACTGGCTTGTTGTTGCGAAGTGGGCCGACGCGAGCCGGTGGGTATGCGGCTTGCGGGGGCGGGGGCGTCGGCAAGGAGGAGAATGGCTCGCCTGCATGTCCACATGCGGCCCGGGTGGTTCCCCGCGGCTCTGCTCCTGGCGGCCCTCCTGTTGCCGGCGGGCGGCTGGCTACCCGCCCCCGGGGGCGGATGGGCCTCGGCGGCTGCGCCGAGCGCCGCTGCGGAGGCCGCGCCCGCGGCGCGCGCGCTGCGCGTCGAGTCCATCGCCTTCAGGGGGCAGTGGAAGACGCGCGAAGCCCTCCTCGCGCGGACCCTCGCTCTCGCGCCCGGCGATGCGGTGGACGCCGCGGCGCTGGCCGCCGCCCGCGCGCGCCTGGTCGAGACGGGCTGGTTCGACGCCGTCGACGTGAGCGCGGAGCCGGGCAGCGAGCGGGGGCTGCTGCGGGTGCTGGTCAGCCTGCGCGAGCGGCAGCGGCCCTACCTCGACACCGGCTTCGGCTTCCGCGACCCCGAGGGCTGGTACCTGACGCTCGTCGGCCTGCGGGTCGAGAATCCCGTCGGGCTCGGCGGGCGGGCGACGGCGGGTCTCCAGCTCGGCTTCCGCACGGCGGGCGCCGAGGCCGAGTGGCTGCAGCCCCTCACGGCGGGCGGCGCGCTGGCGGCGCGCCTGCGCCTGCGCATCCAGAACGAGAAGCTGCTCTGGTACGAGAACGAGCCGGGCTGGATCGGGCTCTACGACGAGCATCGCCTGGACCTAGAGCGGGCGGAGGCGGCGCTCTCGCTGATCGCGCGGCCGCGGCGGCCGCTCGCGCTCGAACTGGGCCTGAGCGCGGCGAGCGTCGAGCCCGAGGCCGAGGGCGAGAACCGGGACACGGACGCCGAGATCCCGCCCTATCGCCTGCCGCCCGCATTCCAGGCCGAGACCGGCAGGCGGCAACTCACCGGTGCGCTCGTTGGCCTGACCCTCGGCGAGGGCGGCCTGAACGGCGCGCCCGGCGCCTCGCTCAGCCTGCGCGGGCGAATCGCCAGCGAGGTGCTCGGAGCCGAGGCCGACTACGCGCGCTGGACCTTCGCCGCGCGCGGCACGGTGGCGCTCCCCCCGGGCCATCGCCTGGCCCTCGGCCTGCGCGGCGGCTGGGTCGGCGAACGGGCGCCCTACTACGAGCGCTTCCGCCTGGGCGGGTCCTACTCGCTGCGCGGCTTCCGCGACCACTCGCTCTCGCCGCCCGAGGGCCACGACGGCTTCTTCAGCGGCGCGCTGGAATACCGCGTGCCCCTACTCGCCGCGCGGCGCGGCCTCGGCGATGAGGAGCGCGGCGACGGCCGCGGCGCCAGCCGGGGCCGCAATGGTGAGCGGCTCAGTGCGCTGGCCTTCGCGGATGCCGGGCGCGGTTGGCTCGAGCGCGCGGGCGCGCTGGCCGAGCCGGACGTCGACTACGAGGAGTGGCAGCTCGGTGCGGGCTACGGCCTGCGCCTGACGCTGCCCTGGCTGGGCACGCTGGGCCTGGATGTCGGCTTTCCCGTGACGGCCGGCATCACGGGCGAGCCGGTCTGGGTCTACCTCACGCTGGGGCATAGCTTCTAGTGCGCGGGACCCGGCGCCTGGCGGGGGCACGAGCGGCAGGATTGGCAGCCGCTCTTGCAGCGCTCGTCGCTGCAAAGGCTCTAGGAGTTGAACAGAGCACGCGCGTGGAGCGCGTCGAGCTGTCGCGCGCGGCGGACGCACTCGTCGCCGACATCGAGCTGGCCGCGCTGCTCAGTCCACCCGTCGAGAACACCTTGAGAAGCGGACTGCCGGTGGTCGTCGATCTCGCGATCGAGCTGCGGCCTGCCGCGGGGCGCGCGGCGGGGCGTCTCGTGCGCAGCACCCTGAGCTACGACGTCTGGGAGGACCGCTACCGGCTCGAGCGGGCCGGCGCGCACTGGGACTACGCGGACCTCGCCGCGCTGCGCGCGGCCGCCGCCCGCTACGAGGCGCTGCCGCTGGCGGCGCTCTCGGCGCTGGGCGCGAGGAGCTTCACGCTCAGCCTGCGCGTGGCGGTCGATCCGCTGGGCGGGGCCGAGCGCGAGCGGATGGAGAAGTGGCTCGCGCGCACCGTGAGCGACCCGGCCGACCCCTCGGCGCGCGAGCTGCGCCTGGACCTGGGCGCCCTGCTCGGCAGCGTCTTCGGCGGCAAGGGCCCGCAGGGTTGGGGGCCGGAGCGGGTGGTGGGGCCGGTCGCGCTCGGCGCGCTGCGCGAGCGCGCGCCGGCGGCACGACCGCCTGCGCCGCCCCCGGGGGCGGGTGAGAAGGAGGCGCCCTGACGATGAGCTTGCGTCTGCGGATCTTTCTCGCCTTCGCGCTGCTGGCGCTGCTGCCCGCGCTGCCGGTGACCCTGGTCGTGCGCGACTTGCTCGAGGGCAGCTTTCGCGTCGGGCTGAGCCCGGCGCTGCGCGAGGGGCTCGCGGCCGGCGGCGAGGCGGCGCGCGGCTGGCTGCGCGCCGAGCGGCGCGAGTTCGAGCGCGAGGTCGGGCTGCTCTGGCCTGCGCGCGAGGCGATCGCCTGGGGCGAGGAGGCGGCGGCCGACCTGCCGCCGGAGGAAGCGCCGGCCGCGCCGCCCATCGCGCCGGCGGCCGATCTCGCGCTGCTGCGTCTCGAGGCCGCGGGCCCGGCGACGGCGCTCGCGGGCGACTGGCCGCCGGAGCGCGTCGCGGCGCTCGGCGAGTCGGCACGTGCGCTGGCGCCGGCGGGCAGCGCGGCCCCGGGAGCGCCGCTGTATTCCGGCGAGGCCGACCGAGGCCGGCTCGAGGCCGTGTTGCCGCTGGGGGATCCGGTGGCGGGCTGGCTGCTCGTCTCGCGGGCGCTGCCCGAGGCGCTCGCGCGGGATTTCGAGCAGGTCGTGGCGGCGCATCAGTTGCAGGCCGGGCTCGAGCTGGAGCGCGATCGCCTGCGTGGCGGCTTCCTCCGGCCCTTCATCATCGTCTACGGTGTGGCGCTGCTCGTCTCGCTCGCGGCGGCGGCCCTGCTCAGCACGCGGCTCACGCGGCGGCTCGCCGCGCTCTCGGCGGCGGCGCGGCGCGTGGGCGCGGGCGATTGGTCGGCGCGCGTGCCGGCGGCGGGCCGCGACGAGGTGGCGCGCCTGGGCAGCGCGTTCAACGAGATGGCGGCCGGCCTGGGCGAGCAGCAGCAGCGGCTCGCGGACCTCGAACGCCTGGCCGCCTGGCGCGAGATGGCCCGCAGCCTCGCCCACGAGATCAAGAATCCGCTGACGCCGATCAGCCTGATGGTCCAGGAGATGCGCGACCGCTATCGGGGCGGCGACGCCGCCTACGCGGCCTTCCTCGCCGAGAGCGGGCGCATCGTCGAGGACGAGGTGGAGAGCCTGCGCCGCCTCTCGCGCGAGTTCAGCGCCTTCGCGCGCACGCCGGAGATGCACAAGGAGACGGCCGACCTCGGCGCGCTGCTCGCGGATCTGGCGCGGCTCTATGGCAGCGGTTCCAATGCCGAGCGAGTGGAGCTTACGATTGACCCGGCGCTGCCCGCCTTCGCCTTCGACCCCGAGCAGCTGCGGCGCGTCTTCAGCAACCTCTTCGAGAACGCGCAGGCGGCGATGGCGGCGCTGCCCGCTGCGGAGCGGCGGCTGCGCGTGGACGCGCGCGCCGAGGCGGGGCGGGCGCGCGTGGATGTTGTCGACAGCGGGCCCGGCGTGCCCGAGGCCCTGCGCGCGCGGGGCTTCGAGCCGCACTTCAGCAGCAAGGCGGGCGGTATGGGCTTGGGGCTGGCGCTGGTGCGCAGCGTCTGCACGCTGCACGGGGGCGACGCGCGGCTCGTCGTGGACGGCGCGCCCGGCGCGCACTTCGTGGTCGAACTGCCGCTGGCGGAAAGGACGGAGCCATGACCAGGGGCCGCCTGCTCGTCGTCGACGACGAACTGAACGTGCGCCGCAGCATGGAGATGATCCACGAGGGCGCGGGCTACGAGGTGCACTGCGTGGAGACCGGCGAGGCGGCGCTGGACTTCCTCGCCGCCTGCAGCGAGGGCGCGCGGCCGGATCTCGTGTACCTCGACATCCAGATGCCGGGGATCGATGGGCTCGAAACCCTCGCGCGCATCCGCGAGCGCTGGCCGGGCCAGGCCGTGGTGATGGTCTCCGGGCACGCCAACGTGGAGGGCGCGGTGAGCGCGATGAAGGCCGGCGCGCTGGACTTTCTGGAGAAGGGCTTCAGCAAGGCGCGCCTCCTGGCGACCACCGCGGCCGCACTCGAACGCGGCGAGCTGCGGCGCGAGGTGGCCGCGCTGCGCGATCGCGTGGAGGGCGCGGGGGAGATCCTCGGGCGCAGCGAGGCGATCGCAGCCCTGCGCGAGCAGATCGCGCGCGTGGCGCCGACGCCGGCGCGCGTGCTGATCACGGGCGAGAGCGGCACGGGCAAGGAGCTGGTGGCGCGGGCGATCCACCGCGCGAGTTTGCGCGCGCGGGCGCCCTACCTGCGTCTCAACTGCGCGGCGGTGCCCGAGGAGCTGATCGAAAGCGAGCTGTTCGGCGTGGTGCGCGGGGCCTACACGGGCGCCGTCGAGACGCGCGAGGGCAAGTTCGGCGCGGCGAACGGGGGCACGCTCTTCCTCGACGAGATCGCCGACATGAGCCCGCGCACCCAAACGAAGCTGCTGCGAGCGCTGCAAGAGGGTGAGATCGAGAAGGTGGGCAGCCACGAGGTCGAGAAGGTGGACGTGCGCGTGCTCTCGGCCACGAACAAGAAGCTCGAGGACGAGGTGGCCGCCGGCCGCTTCCGCGAGGACCTCTACTATCGCCTGGCCGTGGTGCCCATCCACCTGCCGCCGCTCAGGGCGCGCAAGGAGGACATCCCGCTGCTCGCCGCGCACTTCGCCGCGCGCTACGCCGAGGAGAACGCGCTCGCCGCGCGCGAGCTGGACCCCGCCGTGCTCGCGCGGCTCGCGCGGAACGACTGGCCGGGCAACATTCGCGAGCTGCGCAACGTGGTGGAGCGGGTCTTGATCATGGGGCCGGGCGAGCTGCCGGCGGCGCTGGGCGAAGGCCGACCCGCCCCCGGGGGCGGCTTGCCGAGGGGCGAGGCCGAGCTGCTGGCGGCCGTCGCCGAACGCCTGCTCGGGCGGCCGCTGAAGGAGGCGCGCATCGGCCTCGAGAGGGCGCTGGTGAGCGCGGCGCTCGCGCGGCACGGGGGGAACGTCACGCGGGCGGCCAGCGACCTCGGCCTCGAGCGCACGAACCTGCACAAGAAGATCAAGCAGCTCGGCATGGAAGCCGACTGACCCCCGCACGGCTTTCGTGCTAGGATAGGCGGCGCCGCGGGCGAGCCGCCCGCTGAAGGGGGGGACCGCCGATGACTGCCAAGCCACGTGGTGGAGCGAGCATTTCCACCATCGGACCTCGGCCTCAGAGTGAGTGGATCGGTGGCATCGAAGCGGCGCCATTCCTCGTCGGTCCGCGCGGAGCGGCCAAGCGGCCGCTGGTCGTGCTCTGGGTGGAGCTGCCCGAAGGCTTCGTCGTGGGGGCGGATGTGGCGGAGGCAGACGATGCCGCTGGGGTGTTGGGTCGCACCCTCCAGGCCGCAATGGCCCAGCCGAAGATCGGATCGCCGCGGCGACCGGGCCGTATCCGTGTCGCCTCCCAGGAGATGGCCGAGGAGCTTCGCGATCTCCTGGGTGAGGGATTCCCAATCGTCGTCGCGCCGACGCCGGAGCTCGAGGAGCCCTTCACAGCGCTGGAAGCGTCCATGGAGAAGGCGGGCGACGCGGACTACGAAGTGGATACCTGGCTGGGCGATGGGCTCGTCGAGCCCAAGACGGTCGCCGACCTGCACCAGATCGCCGCGGCCTTCTACCGCTTGGCGCCCTGGCGCGGGGTCTCGGACGATCAACCGATTCGCGTGGACATCCCCGCGCTGGACGTCGAAGGGGCTTGCCTCATCATCTTCGGCGGTATGGGAGAGAGCTTCGGTTTCGCCATCTTCCCATCGCTGGCGGGCTACGAGCGCTTCGTGGCGGCGGCTGACCAGTTCGAGAAGCGAAAGCGGCGCCCCGACCTGGGCACCGGCTACCTGGCGCTCAACTTCGAACCCGGAGCCGAGCAAGCCGACGCCATGCGTCGCGAGGTGGCGGGACACGGCTGGCCGGTCGCCGGCGCCGATGCCTACCCCCGCGTCTACCGCCGTGAGCGCGATGGCTTCCCGCTGCCCCTCGAGGATCGCGACGTCAAGATCGTCAGTGCCACGGCCTCGGCCTTCGCTGCCTTCTTCATCAGACACGGGAAGCTGTTCTCCCAGGACTTCATCGAACCTGTCTGCGAGTCCTGCTACGACAGCGATGACCTGGAAGTGATCTTCTGCGTGCCCTACGAGGCCTACGCCGACTTCACAGTTGATGGCGAGCTGCCGGGGCGGGCGGGCCGGAACGAATTGCCCAAGCCGGGACGCAACGCGCCTTGTCACTGCGGCAGCGGCCGCAAGTACAAGCACTGCTGCCTGTCCCGCGATCGAACCGCGGCTGCCGAGAAGTCCGGTCCCTCAGTTGGAGAGAGCTTGGTGAGCAAGCTCACGCACTTCGCCGAAGACCGCTTCGGCGATGCCTGGCACCGCCACGAGCAGGTCTTCGTTGATCCGCAAGACAGCATGCAGCTTTGCGGTCCCTGGTCGCTCTACGGTTTCGAAGTCGAAGGTGCCACCGTAGCCGATCACTATCTCAAGGCGCGCGGCGGGAAGCTCTCCACCGCCGAACGCGCCCTGCTCGAGGCCGAGCGCGCCGGCTGGCTCTCGATCTGGGAAGCGATGGCGGTCGAGCCTGGCGCCGGCCTGACCCTGCGCGACCTGCTCACGGAGGAGACGCGGCAGGTCACCGAGAGAGCCGCCTCGCGCGCTCTCGTTCGCTACGACGTCATTCTCGCGCGGGTGATCGACTACGAGGGTGGCTCTGTACTCAGCGCCCTTCACCCGCGCTTGCTGCCGCCTGCGCACGGCGCGGAGGTGCTGCGCGTAGCGCTCGGCCGGTTGCGCCGCCGACGCGCCGTGCGGGTGGAGCGCCTGCGGGACAGCAAGTTCGGCGAGTTCCTGATCCGCCGGTGGGAGAGGGAGGTCGCCACCGTGGATGCGTTCCGGACGAGGCCGATTCAGCTCAACAACATGGACGGCGACCCTTTCGAGATCGTTCGCGATCGCTTCGCGATCAAGCCCGGATCCGCCGCGGAGGTCCGGGCGCGGCTGGCGAGCCTGCCGGACGTCGATCTGCCGGAGGGAAGCAAGGGGCCGATCGTTTTCATGCAGCCCTCAGGTCCGGCGGGTTCCCAGCGCGCGCCCATCCTGGTCGGTCGCGGGGTGATCACCGGTGAGGTCCTGACCCTGGACACGAACTCCGCGTCGCGGGCCGACGCCCTGCGCAAGCGCATCGAGACCGCCTGCCGCTTCCTGATCGCTCACGAGGCGCGCGAAACCCAGGACCTGCCGCCGCTGGCTTCGGATGACGATGCGCGGAAGGGCTTGCGGGCGGTGCCGGACCTGGACGATCAAGAGGTAGCGCTCGAGTTCAAGCGGCGGCACTACGCGACTTGGCCAGATCATCCGCTGCCCGCGCTGAGGGGCAAGACGCCGCGGCAAGCGGCGCGGACCGCGCAGGGGCGCCGCGACCTGGACACTCTGCTCAAGTACCCCGAGAACATGGAGCTGCGCGCGGAAGGCGAAGCCGGCTTCGACTTCCGCGCGCTGCGCCGCGAGCTGGGGCTCGAGTAGCGCGCCCTACTCGCCGCCGAAGTAGAGCGTGAAGCCGGCGATGACGCTCCACTGGTCGTAGTCGAAGTCCTCGGCGTCTGCGAGGTCGGCGTCGCCGAGGTCGCGGTCGGCGTCGATGAACTCGAAGCGCGCCTCCAGGAACATCGCCAGGCGCGAGGAGCTGGCGAACTCGGCGCCGGCGCCGATGAGCCAGCCGAAGGCGCTGTCACTCGTGTCGGCCTCGAGGTTCCCCAGGCTCTCCTCGAGATCGCCAAAGTCGTAGCCGATATAGCGCCACTGCGCGCCGGCCGTGGCATAGGGCGTGAGGGCCGCGAGCGGCAGGTAGAGGCGGGCCATCGCCGAGACCGGCACGCTGTGGGCCTGGTACTCCACGCGCTCGCCGACCGCCGGGGTGACGGTGAAGTCCTCGTCCAGCTTGTAGGCGATGGCGCCGACGAAGCCGAGCAGGGCGGCCGGGCGCAGCTCGACCTGCGCGCCGAGCAGGGGGCTGCCGCTCTCGGCGTCGCCGGAGGCGCCGTAGCCGCCGTGGACGCCGAGGCCGAGGCCGGTGGGCGCCGCGAGGGCGGCGCCCGTGGCGAAGTCGAGCACGAGGGCAATGAGGCTGAGCATCAGGGTGTGGCGCGGCTGCATGGGGGCTCCCCCTTGAGGTGAGATGGGACTTCGGGCTGTTTGCCGTCCTCGCGAATGCTAGGCAGGTGACGGGCGCCTGTCAAAGAGGGGTGGACGGCCGGCCGGCACGCCGTGAAGTTTGCTCACGCCCCCGGAGGCCGGGCCGGGGGCCGCAACCGAGCGGACAGATTGGTTAAGCGATTGATATAGTGTCAGTTGACCAGATGGTATCCGCCCCGCATCGGCGCGGGGAAGCGGGCACGGGCCTTGCCTTCACCCCCTCGGAAGCCAACCCCCGAGCCCCGAGGAGGCCACCTGATGAAGCACCGACTCCACCCCTTCCGCGCCCTGTCCCTTCTGGCCGTGCCGCTCACGGCCCTCTTCCTTCTGAGCGGCTGCGAGCACACTACGCCTAGCGAAACCCCGCCCGACGCCGAGGTCGCCGCGGACTTCGCCGTCAGCGCACAGTCCGCGGCCACCGTCAACGAGAACCTCGAGCTGGCCGAGCTCTTCGCGAATCCGATGGGCACGGCCGCCGACGGTCTCGGCCTTACCGAAGACACCGCCTTCGATCCCTGGACGGGCGATGGCGTCGACTTCCCGCAGCTCGCCCTGCTGAACGCCGAGGGCTTCCGCGGCGCGGCCGGCCTGCGCGCGGGCTTCGCGCTCACTGCGAAGGAGAGCCGCAAGGCCACGGCCGCGCTGCCCGAGTTCTCGGACAGCTTCGAGCGCGCCGAGGGCGACACTCTCTTCGTCGAGTACATCGCGAACGGCGTCTTCACGGGCCTGAACGCCGTCATCGAAGCGGCCGGGCCCGACATGGTGCGCGTCGTCAGCATCCGCGACTTCCTGCATCCCATGCCCTTCCAGCCCGAGCACACCGAATCCGAGCTGCTCATCGACACGCAGGGCACCCTGCTCGACAACAGCGACGACGAGATCCACCGCGCCTGGATGCTCGAGGAGTGGGCCAGCGGCCAGCGCGCCGAGGGCGAGATCCTGCCCGCCAGCGGCAGCGGCCCGATCGGCCCGGACACGCTGGTCGTCGCCAGCTTCCGCGTCGACGATCCCATGCACCGCCCGCTGGTCGAGTGGGTCGAGAGCGAAGCCCGCATGGAGCCCGGCGAGCTGGACGTCGACGGCGATGAGGTCATGCACCGCTTCGCCCACACCGTCCACTTCCGCAACGGCGCCGAGCACGAGGCCGTGATCGAGGCCGTGGGCGGCGGCGCCATCGTCGACGGCAGCGAGGTCACCATCGTGGCCACGCACACCGCCGCGCCGGCGAATCCCTGGCTCGAGAGCGTGGTCGATACGATCCGCGGCAACCTGGGTGTCCTGACCGACGAGATGGACGACCTGCTGCTCGAGATCGGCCGCGTCTCCACCTTCGACGGCGAGACCGCCAGCGGCGACTCGCCGACCGCCACGGTGCACTTCCTCCCCGAAGAGCCCGTCGGCGTGGGCGAGGAGCCCTGCGGCGGCGAGTTCACCGAGGAGATCTTCTACGCGGCCGGCTGGTGGCTCCAGCACGCCCTGCGCGAGCTGGACATCAACTGCGACGGCAGCGGCAGCTACCACCTGCTCCTCGAGTTCCTCGACGGCAGCACCTTCGAGCGCACGATCACCTGGACCGGCGGCGTCGCCACCCTCAGCGAGACGCGCCCGAACGGCACCACGGTCGCAGGCACCTTCAACGAGAACACCGGCCAGTACAGCGTGGTCACGACCTTCCCCGCCGGCAGCGATCCCATGAGCCGCGAGCAGACGGGCACCGTGCAGGAAGGCAGCATCACGGCCCGCGACGAGCGCTTCTGGCAGGACGACCACGCCGACTACCGGACCTTCACGGCCACCCGCACGGCCGCGGGCTGGACGGCTTCCGGCCAGTGCGTGCTGGGCGACTCGACCGAGAACTTCAGCGTCACCGGCAGCGAGGGTCTCTTGGAGGGCGAGTGGAGCCGCACGGCGCCCGGCGTCAACGCGAGCGGCGAGTACACGCTCGAGGCCCTGGACGCCGGCGGCGCGCACCTCGTCTTCAGCGCCCGCGACACCCTGGCCGAGGGCAACCCCAGCGCCGAGGGCGACTTCTGGTACGCCGCCGACGGCAGCGGCCACGGCACGGTCACGATCACGCAGTTCGGCGTCACGGTGACCTACGAGGTCACCTGGGACGGCGACGGCGACGGCCACCTCGCCGACGGCGAGGGCAACCAGATTCGCCTGGGCCGGCGCCACGGACAGCAGTAGGCTGAGTCAACCAGTCCGCTCGAGCCGGCTCCCGCAAAGGAGCCGGCTCGGGCCTTTGCGGTACGAGGCCGCCGGGCGCGGCGAGCCCGCGGGGAGAGCCCCAGATCACGCCGGATTCGGGTTTCCCTTCCAGCCCTCTCCCGGCAGGAGCGGCAGCAGATGATCGAGCACATAGGCGAGAGCAGCAGCCGGATCCCAGCTCGCGCCGCTGGCGATGAGCGGCACGATCATAGGTCCACCTCGATCCGCTCGTTGACGATCACGCCCCAGCGCCGATCGACCGGACCGCCGCGCGTCGATCGGCCCGGCCGCAGGGCTACGCTGCGGGGCTTGCGCTCGGCGATGAGGGCCGCCAGGGCCGCCGCTCGCTTCCCCTCGCCGATCTGGTCGAGCAGGTATCCCAGGCGTTGGGCGAAGACGATCTCGGCACCGTCGGCGGCGGCTTTGGCCAAGAGGCTGGCATCGAGACGCTCGGCCAGCTCGGCGAGCACCGTGGCGACGTTGCTCAGCCCGCCGGCCGCAGCGGCGTAGCGAAGGAGATCGACGGCGGTGGCTTCGGGCGTGGAAACGAGGATGCGGCCGGTGGGGGTTTTCATCTCCAGCGTGGGGGTCTGTTGATGGCAGCGTTTGGTCAGGAAGCGAATGCGGGCGCGACCCGCGAGCACGGGCCGGACGGGTATGTCCGTCATGATCTGGAACTCCTGCGCTTGCTGATGGGCCGCGCCGTGGAGGCCGGCTGCGGAGAGGAGGCCGACGTAGTAGGCCCGGCCGAGCTTGCGCATCAAGTCATCGATGAACCAAGTGGGCGGCGGGGCGCCTGCGGACCGGTATTCGATGGGGACGATGACGTAGAATCCGCGCTTGGGGGCGATGAGCCGGCCCTTCGCCGCCAGGCGCATCACCGCCTTCTTGAGTACCGGACCGCTGCTCCCAAGCGCGGCCATCGCCTCCTGGCGGTCGAAGCAGTAGCGGCCGCTGGCCTGAAGGCCGTCCACGAACTCGGCCAACGCCCCCTGACGGGAGCGGCTTTCGCCTGGCATCGCCCCCACCTCCATTCGCTATCGATTGCAAAAAGTACCTCAAGATGGCACTTTTTGCAATCAATGTCGTCGATCGCCGTGCTGCTCGGCCTGCTCGCCCTCGGGCTTGGCTGGGGCAGCGCTTCAGCGGGCGAAGCAGAGCTTGCCGGCCCGCGCCGCTGGGAGCTCGGCCTGGGCGCCCACGGCGGCTGGGCCCATTTGGAAGAGGCCGCCCCGGACGGCTTCGCGCTCACAC
>VGXI01000082.1 GCA_016873475.1 bacterium
CGGCCCGATGAACCGCGGCGTCGAGATCGCGCAGGCCGTGGCGAACGGGCCGCGCGCGGTCATCCTCGAGCAGGTGACGAACGGCGTCGCCGTGCGCATGGCCGTGCTCTACCTGCTCAGCGAGTCCCGCCGCCGCGCCGAGACGGGCGCCCCGGCGGGCCAGGCCTCGCCGCGGCCGGCGCCCGCCGCTGGCCGCGCGAGCGACACCCTCATCGCCCAGGCCGACGCCTGAGCCGCCGCCGCAAAGGAGCGAGCATGGACTGGATCGAGCGCTGCCCCACCGCGGGCGACTACCCCATCGCGCAGGTCCGCCTCGTCGACCCCGAAGCCGGCAGCGTCGCCCCGGGCGCGCTGCGCGTGAGCGGGGGCCGCATCGCGGAGCTGGCGGCCGCGGCGCCCGCCGGCGCGCAGGCCGTCCTCGACGGGCAGGGCCTCTGCCTGGCGCCGGGGCTGATCGACATGCACGTGCACCTGCGCGAGCCGGGCGACGAGGACAAGGAGACCGTGGCCACCGGCGCGGCCGCCGCGGCGCGCGGCGGCGTGACCGCCATGGCCTGCATGCCCAACACGCAGCCGATCTGCGACTCGGGCGCCATCGTCGAGCTGATCCGCGAGCGCGCCGCCGCGGCCGGCCTCTGCGCCGTGCACCCGGTGGGCGCGATTACTCAGAACGCGGCGAGCGAGCAGCTCGCCGACCTCGGCGAAATGCTCGCCGCCGGCGCCGTCGCCCTCTCCGACGACGGCCGGCCCGTCACCGACGCGCGCCTCCTGCGCCACGCGCTGGAGCTGTCCCGCACCTGGGACGCGCTGCTGATCAGCCACGCCGAGGAGCTGGCGCTGAGCCGGGACGGCGTCATGCACGAGGGCGTCGTCTCGCAGCGGCTCGGCCTGCGCGGCATCCCGCGCGAGGCCGAGGACATCGCCACCGATCGCGACGTGCGCCTCGCCGCGCTGACCGGCGCGCGCCTGCACATCGCGCACGTCTCGAGCCGGGGCAGCGTGGAGATCCTGCGCCGCGCGAAGGCGACGGGCCTCCAGGTGACGGCCGAGACCGCGCCGCACTACCTGCTCCTGGACGACGGCGCGCTGGCCGGCTACGACTCGCACAAGAAGATGAACCCGCCCCTGCGCGAGCAGTCCGATCAGGAGGCGCTGGTGGCCGGGCTCCTCGACGGCACGCTGGACTGCGTCGCCACCGATCACGCGCCGCACACCGAGATCGAGAAGGAGCGCGAGCTGGCGCAGGCGCCCTTCGGCGTCACGGGGCTGGAGACCCTGCTCGCGGCCGTGCTGACGCGGCTCGTCCAGCCGGGCCTGCTCGCGCTGCCGCGCGCGCTCGCGCTGGTCACCGCGCGGCCCGCGGCCATCCTGCGCCTGCCGGGCGGCCGCCTCGTGGCCGGCGCGCCGGCGGACCTCGTGCTCTTCGATCCGGAGGAGGAATGGGTCGTGCGCGGCGCCGAGATGGCCTCGCGCTCGCGCAACACGCCCTTCGAGGGGATGGCGCTGCGCGGGCGGGTCCGGGCGACCGTGCTGGCCGGCGCGCCGGTCTACCAGCGGGGCGCGAGCGGCGAGCGCTTCCAGCCGCGGCCCTGGCAGCGGGCGCGGGCCCATGCCTAGGCCGCGGGCAACGACGGCGCGCGCGCGCGGCCTCGCCGCGCTGCTGCTCCTGCTGACCATCGCCGGCCTGGGCGGCTGCGCCTACTTCAACACCTACACGAACGCCCGGCGCTTCTTCCGCGAGGCGGAGACGACGCCCCTCGGCCCCGACGGCCGCATCACGCCCGGTGCCCGCAAGGCCTACGACAGCTGCGTCGAGAAGTGCAAGAAGCTCATGGAGCTCTACCCGGACAGCAAGTGGGTGGACGACACGCTCTACCTGATCAGCCGCGCCTACTTCGGCAAGGGCGAGTACGGCAGCTGTCTGAGGCGCCTCGACGAGCTCGACGAGCGCTTCCCCGAGCACCGCTGGCGGGAGAGCGTGCTCTACATGCGGGGCGTCAGCCTGCTCGAGGAGGGCGACGAGGCGAAGGCGATCGTCGCCCTCGAGCGCTTGCAGGAGGAGTTCCCAAGTTCCACGTATCTCGCGGAGGGTCTCTTCCGCCGCGGCGAGGCCGAGTACCGCCTCGGCAACTGGTCGGCGGCCGAGACCGCCTACCGCCGCCTGCTCGCCAGCATGGCCGAGAGCGAGTTCCACGATGCCGCCCGCCTGAAGATCGCCCTCGCGCAGCGCGAGCTGAAGCAGGACTCCCTCGCCGTCGCGAGCTTGGCGGAACTGGCCCGCGTCGGCCGCGATCGGCGCCGAGTCTTCGAAGGCCAGCTCGCGGCCGTGGAGATCCTGCTCGCGCAGCGCCGCCTCGACGAGTGCGCGGCGGTGATCGAGGAGATCGAGCTCGTGGCCGAGAGCTTCCAGTCCCGCGGTCAGGTGCTGTTGCTGAAGGGGCGCCTCGCCGAGGCGCGCGGAGAGCTGGCCGAGGCGATCACGCTCTTCGAGAACATCGCCGGCGAGTTCCCCTCGAGCACCACGGCCGCCGAGGCCTGGTACCGCATCGGCCTCCTGCGTCAGAACCGCGAGAACGATCTCGCGGAGGCGATCAAGGCCTACGATGCGGCGGCGAAGGCGGGGCCGCGTTCCGTTTTCGGCGACCTCGCGGCAGGCAAGCGGCGCGCGGCCCAGGAAGTCATCGACGTGCAGGCGCGCTTCGGCGCGATGGCGCCGGATTCGGCGGGGCCGAGCGGGCGGGGCTGCAGTTCCGTCTCGCCGAGAACCAGTTCCTGCGCCTGGAGAACCCCGAGAGCGCGCTCGGCGAGTACGCGCGGGTCATCGACGCTTACCCCGGGAGCGAGTTCGCCCCGCAGGCCGCCTACGCGATCGCCTATCTCGCGCGCTACAGCCTCGCCGACACGGCGACCGCGCGCTGGGCGGTGAGTCTCCTCGGCGATCGCTATCCGGAGAGCGAGGCGGCGCGTTTCGTCGCGGGCTGGTCCGCCGCGCTCGGCGAGGGGCCGGCCACTGCGCCCGTCCTGCCCGCGCCGGTGCCCGTGCCGGCCGCTCCGGACTCCCTCGCCGCCTCAGCCGACAGCCTTGCCGCCTCAGCCGGCAGCCCCGCCGCGTCCGCCGCGGCGATCGTCGACTCGCTGCCGCCCGCGGCGGCCCTCTCCGATTCGGCGCTCACGCCGCCGGCCTCCGCGCCCGAGGGCAGCGATGAGCCCTGACCCGCGCGGCGCGCGGACGCCGAGCCCGACGCCGCTTGCTGCCGTCTGGCGACGCGCGCGCGTGACGCGCTGCGCGCCGGACGGCGCGCTCTACTGGGACCTGCGCGTGGAGGCCGAGGGCCTGCCGGCCGGCACGCCCGGCCAGTTCTCCCTGCTGGCGCCGGCCGCGCCGGGCGCCTGGGATCCGCTGCTGCCGCGACCGCTGAGCCTGCTCGATGCCGGCGCCGGCTGGCAGCGCTTCCTCTTCAAGGTCGTCGGCCGCGGCACCGCGCAGCTCGCAGCCCTGCGCGCGGGCGACCGGGTCGGGCTGCTCGGTCCCCTCGGCCGTGCCTTCGGCGGGCTCGAGCGCGACGCGGAGGCCGCCGGCGAGATCGTGCTCGTGGGCGGGGGCGTGGGCATCCCACCCCTGCACTTCCTCGCGCGCCGCCTGAGCGCCGCGGGTCGGCCCTGCCGCGCGCTCTTCGGTTTCAACCGCGAGGCGGAGATCCCGCGGGCTCTGCTCGCGGCGTTGGACGTCGCAGACGCGGCGGGCACGGAGCCCGCGACGCGTCCGGCGGCGGAGCTGTGCACGCTCGACGGCTCGGCCGGCGTGCGCGGCAATCCGGTCGCGCGGCTCGTCGAGACGCTCGGCGACGGGCCGCTCGCGATCAAGGCCTGCGGACCGGCGCCGATGCTCGCGGCGCTGCGCGCGGCTGCACGCGCCGGCGACGCCCTCGAGCTATCGCTCGAGGAGCGCATGGCCTGCGGCGTCGGCGTCTGCCGGGGCTGCGTGGTGCCCGTGGTCGACGGCGCCGGCGGCTGGCGCTACGCGGCGATCTGCCGCGAAGGGCCCGTCTTCGACGCCGCGTCGCTGGCAGCGTCGGCGGCAGCGATCGCGCTGGAGCCGGGCCATGAGTGAGCCGCGCGCCGTCTCGCTCGCTGCGCAGGTGGGCGAGCTCCGCCTCGCCAATCCCCTGCTCGCGGCCTCCGGCTGCTTCGGCTACGGGCTCGAGTGCGATCCGCTGCTGCCGCCGGAGACCTTCGGCGCCGTCGTCACGAAGACGATCACGCCGCTCGCCCGCGCCGGCAACCCGATGCCCCGCATCGCCGAGACGCCGGCGGGCATGCTCAACTCGATCGGCCTGGAGAACGTGGGCCTCGCCGCCTTCCTCGCCGACAAGCTGCCCGCGCTCGCGGCGCGGGGCGTGGCGCCGGTGGTCTCGATCGCGGCCGGCTCCGCGGAGGAGTTCGCCGCGCTGGCCGGGCGGCTCGCGGCGGCGCCGCAGGCGATCGCCGCGCTCGAGCTGAACCTCAGCTGCCCGAACCTGGCGCCGCACGGGGCGAATTTCGCCACCGATCCGCTGGCGGTCGAGCGCGTGACCCGCGCCGTGAAGGACGTCTTTCCGCGCGCGCCCGTCTGGGCGAAGCTCAGCCCGAATGTCGCCGACATCGGCCTCGTCGCGCGGGCGGCCGAGGCGGCCGGCGCCGATGCCGTGAGCGCGATCAACACGCTCGTCGGCATGGACATCGATCTCGCCACGGGCAGGAGCCCCTTCGCGCGCGTGACGGCCGGCCTTTCGGGCCCCGCGATCTTCCCGGTCGCGCTCGCGGCCGTCTACCGCGTGGCGCAGAGCGTGCGCATCCCGGTCGTCGCCATCGGCGGCGCGGCGAGCACGGAGATGGTCCTGAAATTCCTGGCCGCCGGGGCCAGCGCCGTGCAGCTCGGCACCGCGCTCTACATCGATCCCGGCCTGCCGGCGCGGGTGCTCGCCGAACTCGCGGACGCGCTGCGCGCGCGCGGCTGCGCGGACCTGAAACCCCTGCGCGCCCAGTGGCTGGAGGCCTCGCGATGACGCCGCTCTCCCACCGCCTCTTCGTCGCCCTCGACGTGCCCGATGCCGCGGCGGCGAAGGCGCTCGCCGACCAGCTCGCGCCGCTCGGGGTCGGGCTCAAGCTGGGCCTGGAGCTCTTCAGCGCCGAGGGTCCGGGGCTCGCGCGGCGCCTCGCCAACGCGGCGCCGCTCTTCCTCGACCTCAAGTTCCATGACATCCCGGCCACCGTGGGTCGCGCGACGGCCGCCGCCGCGCGGCTGGGCGTCGCGATGCTGAACCTGCACGTGGCGGGCGGCGAGGCGATGGTGCGCGAGGCTGTGCGCGCGCGCGACGAGGCCGCGGCCGCTGCGGGCATCCGGCCGCCGCGCTTGATCGGCGTCACCGTACTGACCAGCCTCGACGGCGCCGACCTCGCCACGGCCTGGGGCGCGGACGCTGCGCGCGACGCGAGCGCCGAAGCCCTGCGCCTCGCGCGCCTGGCCCGCGATTGGGGTCTGGACGGCGTCGTCGCCTCGGCGCAGGAGGCGGCGGCGATCCGCGCGGCCTGCGGGGAGGGCTTCCTCATCGTGACGCCGGGCATCCGGCCCGCCGGCAGCGAGGCGGGCGATCAAAAGCGCGTGCTCGGGCCGGCCGAGGCGCTCGCCGCGGGGGCCAGTCACCTCGTCGTCGGGCGGCCGGTGACCCGCGCCGTCGATCCGGCCGGCGCCTGCCGCGCGCTGCTCGCCGCGATGGCGGCCGCGCCGGCGCCCGAGCGGCGCCCGGCATGAGCGAGGCGCTGGCCACGGCGATTCCGCGCGCGCAGCTCGTCTGGGCCGGGCGGAGCGACCAGGGCCTCGTGCGCAAGCGCAACGAGGACAGCTTCGGTCTCTTCGCCGGCGGCGCGGGCAAGACGCGTCACCTGCTCGTCGTGGCGGACGGTGTCGGCGGCAGCGCGGCGGGGGACGTCGCGAGCCGCATCGCCGTCGCGGCGATCCAGATGGCCTTCCAGGCCGGTGGCGAGAACGGACAGCCCGGTCCCATCCTGGAGGCCGCGCTGCGCGGCGCGAACGTGGCCGTGCTCGCCGCGGCCGCCGCCGAGCCGCGGCTCAAGACGATGGCGACGACCTGCACGGCCGCGCTGCTGGCCGGACGGCGTTTCACGATCGCGCACGTCGGTGACAGCCGCGCCTACCTGCGCCGCCGCGGCGTGCTGCGGCGCCTGACCTGCGACCACACGGTGGCCGAGGACTTCCGCGTGAGGGGCCTGGCGCCGGCCCCGGAGGGCGCGGGGCTGCGGCAGGTGATCACCCGCTGCCTCGGCATGAGCGAGACCCTGGCCGTGGACCTCGTGACCAGCGAGCCGCTCGCCCCGGGCGACGCGCTGCTCCTGTGCACGGATGGTCTGGGCCGCTGCGTGAGCGACGAGGAGATCGACGAGTTCCTCCGCGTCGCCCAGCCCGCGGCCGCCTGTGGGCTGCTCATCGATCTCGTGCGCCGCCGCGGGGCGCCCGACAATGTGACGGTGGCGATCGCCGCCATCGTGCCGACTCGCAACTGAGCGCCGGGCGCCGTCCGCGCGGCGCCGCCGGCAAGGGGAGGCCATGACGCCCGAGCAAGTGATGGAGCGCCTGCGCGCGACCGAGGCCGTGCTCGAAGGCCATTTCCAGCTCAGCAGCGGGCGCCACAGCGACCGCTACGTGCAGTGCGCGCGGCTGCTCGCGGCGACGCCCGTGGCGGCCGAGGTGGGCGCGGCGCTCGCGGCCCTCCTGCCTGCCGAGCTCGATTTGATCGTGAGTCCCGCGCTGGGCGGATTGATCATCGGCCACGAGGTGGCTCGCGCGCGGCGCCTGCCCTTCCTCTTCACAGAGCGCGAGGCGGGGGCGATGGTCTTCCGCCGCGGCTTCGCCGTAGCGCGTGGCGCGCGCTGCGCGGTGGTGGAGGACGTGGTGACCTCCGGCGGCAGTCTGCTGGAGGCTGCCGCGGCGCTGCGCGCAGCCGGCGGGGTGCTGGTGGCCGCGGGCGCGATTGTCGATCGCAGCGGCGCCGCGCCACCGGACTTCGGCGTGCCCTTCCACGCGCTGCTCAGGCTCGAGGTGAAGAACTGGGAGCCCGCCGCCTGCCCGCTCTGCGCGGCGGGGTCGATTGCGGTCAAGCCCGGCAGCCGGCACCTGGGGCAGGGGCAGGGCTAGCGGCGCGGGAACCCACTCGCTGCGGCCGGCATTCTGGCCTGCATTGCGGGACGGGAGGTTGCGCGTGCGAGCGCAGTGGATGCTGGGCTTCCTCTCCCTGGCGACCCTGATCGGCGGCGCCGGCTGCGGGGACTGCAAGAACAGCGAAGACATGGGCGTCTGCCCAGTGCGCTGCGATTCGCTCTGGCTGCCGGAGACCATCGGCGCCGGCGATACCCTGGACATCCTGATCGTCGGCAGCGTTGCGGGTGCTTATCACCTGCGCCTGGATCGTGTCGAGATCCACCGCGAAGCAGACCGACTCGAGTTGCGCGTCTGGGCGCAGGCGAGCCGCTGGCTCGGCGAGTGCGGCACCGTGATGCCGCCTTCCTGTCCCTGGCTCGATCTCGAGATCGCGGAGCCGCCGCCCTGGGCGGGCGACTCGATCCAGGTCATCGTGCAGCAGCCGGAGGCGCCGCCTGTCGAGCGCTGGGTGCGGGTGCTGCACTAGCGATGAAGGGAGTAGCAATGGGTAGCCTTGCCACGTGGCAACTCGCCGCGGCCGCACTCGTCCTCGGCTGGCCGGCGCAGGCTGCGAAGCCCGACGCCGCGCCGGCTCCGCGAACGATCGCACTGGAGCGCCTCTGGACGATCGGCGGCGAGAGCGAGGCCGAGGGGGAGGTCTTCGGCATCATCCTCGATCTCGCCGTCGATCGTGAGGGTCGCGTCTACTTGCTCGACACCCGGCTCTCGGAGCTGCGGGTCTTCTCGCCCGACGGCGAGTACCTGCGGACGATCGGCCGCGAGGGCGAGGGACCGGGGGACCTGTTCCGCCCGCAACGAGTGGCCGCCATGCCCGACGGCAGCCTCTGCGTCACCCAATTCAGCCCGCCGCGTTGCAGTCGCTTCAGTCCCGACGGCGAGTATCTCGGGGAGCTGGCGCTTGCGGACTCACTGGACAGGGGGGAGCGCACGGTCTTCGTCGTGGCTGGCGTCGGAGAGCAGCGCGTCGTGGAGACGATCGACCTGATTCGGACCGAGCGCTACAACGAATCCAGCAGCATGATCCGCCGGATCGACGCCGGCGGCAGGGAGTCGAGCCGAATCGCAGCGAGCACGCCGCGCCGCTTCGTCTATGGCGAGAGACGCTTTCGCGAGCTGGGCAACATGCCCTTCCGCTGGTCGCTGGCGCCGAACGGCGTCGTCTACCTGGTCAAGGATTTCGGCGATGACATCGAGGTCTGGGGGCCGGAGGGCGCGCTGCGCCGAGTTGTCGACTGCGGCTACGCGCACCGGATGCGCAGTGACGAGGAACTCGCCACGCGGCGCAGCGCCTTCGGCAGCGGTCCCCAGGCGCTCCAGCCCGAGCTGATGGACTACGACCCCGACATCCAGTGGCTGAGCGCCGCCCAGGACGGCCGGCTCTGGGTGATGAGCAGCCAGGGCCGCGACGCGGGCGGCGCGGAGAGCCTGGGTATCTTCGATGTCTTCGGCCCAGACGGTCGCCTCGAGGAGCGCATCCAGCTGCGGGGAGCCGGGCGTCTCCCGGAGGACCGCTTCTTCCTCCAGGGTGACAGGCTTTTCGTCCTGAGCGGGCGCGCCGCTGTGCTCCGCGACCGCCCGGCTGGCGCAAGGAACGCGGATGGTGCCGCGGAGTCGCCCAGCGACGAGGAGGACGACGACCTCCCGCCGGGCGTGGTCTGCTACCGCGTGCCCGGCGAAGCCTTCCGCTAGACGCGGTTTTGTACACGTGTACACTCGGACAGAGAACCCGCATGAATGAAGCGCGCATCCGTGAGGACTTCGCCGCGATCGCCCGCCTTGGCGCGGGCAGCGACCCTTGCGGCCGCGCGCCTGCCCGGCGCGCGGGTCGAGGGCCACTGGCTCTGGCGCTGCACGCTGGTCTGGGACAAGCCGAGGGCGCTATGAGCACGTCCCCCTCCATTGACGCCGCCGCCCGCGATGCCTAGGATGAGCCGGCCCCGCGCCCGACGCGACACCCCGAGGTTCCCATGAAAGTCCTGATCACCGGCATCACCGGCTTCGCCGGCAGCCACCTCGCCGACTACCTGCTCGCCAACGAGCCGACGGCCGAGATCGCCGGCCTCTACCGCTGGCGCAGCCGCACGGAGAACGTCGAGCACCTCGCGGGCCGCGTCGCCCTCGTCGAGTGCGACGTGCGCGACGCCACGGCCACCCGCGAGGCGGTGGAGGCCTTCCGGCCCGACTGCATCTTCCACCTCGCGGCGCAGAGCTTCGTGCCCTCGAGCTGGCGCGCGCCGCAGGAGACGCTCAGCACTAACCTGCTCGGCCAGCTCAACATCTTCGAGGCCGTGCGCAAGTCCGGCCTTGCCTGCCGCATCCAGGTCGCGGGCTCGAGCGAGGAGTACGGCCTCGTCCACCCGCACGAGCTGCCGATCACCGAGGACCAGCCCCTGCGCCCACTCTCGCCCTACGCCGTGAGCAAGGTGGCCCAGGACGCCCTCGCCTATCAGTACTTCATGAGCTATCGGCTCCCGATCATCCGCACGCGCGGCTTCAACCACACCGGCCCGCGCCGGCCCTCGGTCTTCGTCTGCAGCGACTTCGCGCGGCAGGTGGTGGAGATCGAGCTCGGCCTGCGCGCGCCGGAGATCCAGGTGGGCAATCTCGAGGCCCGCCGCGACTTCACCGACGTGCGCGACACGGTGCGCGCCTACTGGCTCGCGCTCAGCCAAGGCGAGCCGGGCGAGGTCTACAACGTGGCCACGGGCGTGAGCTGGGCGATCAGCGAGGTGCTCGACAAGCTGGTCGCCCTGGCCGGCGTGAAGGTGAGGATCGTCCAGGACCCGGCGCGTCTGCGCCCGAGCGACGTGCCCCGCCTGGAGGGCGACGCCTCGCGCCTCAAGGCCGCTACCGGCTGGGCGCCCGCCATCCCCTTCGAGACCACCCTGCGCGACCTGCTCGATTACTGGCGCGGGCGCCTCGCCCCGACCGCCCAGCGCGTGTGAGCGGGCCGATGCGGACCCTCGTCACCGGCGCCAGCGGCTTCGTGGGGCGGCACCTCCTGCCGCGGCTCATCGCCGCGGGCGACACGGTGCTCGGCCTCGGCCTGGACCCCGAGAACGGCGCGAGCCCGCCCCCGGGGGCGAGCTGGGAGCGCCTGGACATCCTCGACGCCCCCGCCCTCGCCGCCCGGGTGGCCGACTTCCGGCCGGACCGTGTGCTGCACCTGGCGGGACAGAGCGCGCAGGGCCACGCCCTCGCCGATCCGGCGCCGAGCGCGCGCGTGAACGTGCTGGGCACCTTGCATCTGCTCGAAGCCCTGCGCCGGGGAGCCCCGACTGCCCGGCTGCTCGTGGCCTCCTCGGGGGAGGTCTACGGGAGTCCGGGGCCGGAGCCCGTGGGCGAGGAGGCCCCCGTCGCCCCGGTGAACCCCTACGGCGCCAGCAAGGCGGCCATGGAGGTGCTTGTCGGTCAGGCCGCGCGCGCCTGGGGCGCCCGGGCCGTGATCGCCCGCAGCTTCCCGCACGTGGGCCCCGGCCAGCGGCCCGACTTCGCGCTGCCGGCCTTCGCGCGCCAGGTGGCCCGCATCGAAACCGGGCGCCAGCAGCCGCAACTTCGGGTGGGCAACCTGGAGGCCCGCCGCGATTTCCTGGACGTCGAGGACGTGGTGGCGGCCTATCTCTTGCTCCTCGATCCCGCGCTGGCCGTACCGCCGGGGGAGGTCTACAACGTCTGTTCGGGCCGGGCGCGCAGCATTCGCGAAGGTTTGGAGGGGCTCATTGCCCTGGCGCGAGTGCCCGGCGGCGGGCGCATCGCGGTGGAGACGGACCCGGCCCTCCTCCGCCCGGTGGACCAGCCGGTGCTGCACGGCCGTCCCGACAAGCTGAAGGCGGCGACCGGCTGGTCGCCGCGCTACGATTTCCCAACCTTGCTCGAGCGCGTGCTCGCGGACTGGCGCCGCCGCACGGCGGAGGAGAGGGCGTGACGCACATCCTGATGATCGGCACCGGCTACGTGGGGCTCGTGTCCGGGGCCTGCATGGCGGACTTCGGCAACACGGTCGTCTGCTACGACATCGACAAGGCGAAGCTCGACACGCTGAGCCGCGGCGAGATCCCCTTCTACGAGCCGGGACTGGCCGAGCTGGTGCAGCGCAATCGCGACGCCGGCCGCCTGCGCTTCACCACCGAGCTGGACGCCGCCGTCGCCGAGTGCCAGGTGATCGTCATCGCCGTGGGCACGCCGGAGAATCCCGACGGCAGCGCGGACCTGAGCTTCGTCTTCTCCGTGGCCGATTCCATCGGCCAGCGCCTGGACGGCTACCGCGTCATCGTGCAGAAGAGCACCGTGCCCGTGGGGACGAACCGCGAGATCCGCCGGCGCATCGCCGCCGCCGCGCCGCCGGGCGCCGATTTCGACATGGTCGCCAACCCCGAGTTCCTCCGCGAGGGCTCGGCGATCGGCGACTTCCTGCGCCCGAATCGCGTCGTCATCGGCGCCGACAGCGAGCGCGCGCTGCGCCTGATGCGCGAGGTCTACCGGCCGCTCTATCTCAATGAGACCCCCGTGCTCTCGACCGACATCAGGAGCGCGGAGATGATCAAGTACGCGGCCAACGCCTTCCTTGCCGCGAAGATCTCCTTCATCAACGAGGTGGCCGAGCTCTGCGAGGAAGTGGGCGCCGACGTGCAGGTGGTGGCGCGCGGCATGGGCCTGGACCAGCGCATCGGCGCGAAGTTCCTCCACGCGGGCGCGGGCTTCGGCGGCTCCTGCTTCCCGAAGGACACGAAGGCCCTGCTCACGATGGGCAAGCAGCACGGCGCGCCGATGGGTCTGGTCGCGGCGAGCATCGAGGCCAACGAGCGGCAGCCCCGGCGGGCCGTGGCGAAGCTGGCGGCGCTGGCCGGTGGCGAGGACAAGCTCGCGGGCATGCAGGTGGCCATCCTCGGCCTCAGCTTCAAGCCGAACACGGACGACGTGCGCGAGGCCGCCGCGCTCAAGATCATCGCCCTGCTGCGCGCGAAGGGCGCTCGTGTGCGCGCCTTCGACCCCGTGGCCGGCGAGAACGCCAAGCGCGCGCTGCCCGATCTCGAGCTAGCCGCCGGCACCTACGAATGCCTGGAGGGCGCCGACGCGCTCGTCATCGTGACCGAGTGGAACGAGTTCCGCGTGCTCGACCTCGATCGCGTAGCGGGCCTGCTGACGCAGAAGCTCGTGGTCGATTGCCGGAACATCTTCACGCCCGCGCTGATGGCCGAGGCCGGCCTCGCCTACGCCAGCTTCGGCCGCGGCGGGAAGGCGGGCGCATGAAGGTCCTCGGCGTCGTCGGCGCGCGGCCCAACTTCATGAAGATGGCGCCCATCGTGCGGGCCGCCGCGGCGGGCGGACTTTCCCTCGAATTGTGCCACACCGGCCAGCACTACGACGACAACATGTCGAAGGTCTTCTTCGAGGACCTCGAGCTGCCGCGCCCGGACGTCTACCTCGGCGTGGGCAGCGGTTCGCACGCCGCGCAGACCGCCGTGATCATGACCCC
>VGXI01000083.1 GCA_016873475.1 bacterium
CCCCCAGATCCCTCGGCGTGCTCACCAACAACCAGGCCGAGTACCGCGCGCTGCTGCTCGGCCTGACCGCGGCGCGTCGCCTGGGGGGCGAGCGTGTCGAGATCGCCATGGACAGCGAGCTCGTCGTCCGCCAGCTCGAGGGGCGCTACAAGGTGAAGCACCCGCTGCTCAAGCCGCTCTACGAGGAGGCGCGCCTCGCCCTGACCGCCTTCAGCGCCTGGCGGGTGCGGCACATCCCGCGCGCGGAGAACGCCCTGGCCGATGCCCTTGCGAATCAGGCGCTCGACTCCCTATAATCGCCCCGGAAGCGAACCGGATGGCCGCGGAGCATTGCTTCGAGGAAAGTCCGGGCTCCACAGGGCAGGGTGCTGGGTAACGCCCAGGGGAAGCGATTCCACGGAAAGTGCCACAGAAAACAAACCGCCTGCGCCATCGCGAGATGGGCGGGTAAGGGTGAAAAGGTGAGGTAAGAGCTCACCGGGCGCCCGGCGACGGACGCCGCACGGCAAACCCCACCCGGAGCAAGACCAAATAGGGGAAGAGAGGCGGCCCGTCTCGCCCGATTCCCGGGTAGGTTGCTCGAGGCCGCCGGCAACGGCGGTCCCAGATAAATGGCCATCCCTCCCCGCGGGGAGGACAGAACCCGGCTTACAGGTTCGCTTCCCTTTTCGCCCGTCGGGGCGCGCGGCGGCCCGCCGGTCAGGATGCGCCAGCCACCCCGCCCGGCGGAGGAGGATCCTTGCAGCAGGCCCCAGCGCCGACCTTTCGCCTCCGCGCGGCGCCGGCCGCGGCCGAGGTCGATCGGCTCGCTGCTGCCCTGGAGCTGCCCCGCGCGGTGGCCGTGCTGGCCTGGCAGCGCGGTCTGCGCGACGCCGCCGCCTGGCACCACTGGCGAGAGAGCGATCCCGCCCGCCAGCACGATCCCTACCTGCTGCCCGACATGGCCCTGGCCGTCGACCGTCTGCGCTTCGCCCGCGAGCACGACCAGAAGCTGCTCATCCACGGCGACTACGATGTGGACGGCCTCACCGGCGCGGCCCTCCTGCGCCGGGCGCTGCGCGGTCTGGGTTTCGCGGCCGAGGCCTTCGTGCCCCACCGCGAGCGCGACGGCTACGGCCTCTCTCGCCGGGCCCTGGAGAACGCCGCCGGCGCCGGCTGCAGCCTCGTGGTCACCGTCGACTGCGGCTCCTCGGAGGGGGCGCTCATCGAGGAGCTCGCGCTGCGCGGCGTGGACACCATCGTCACCGATCACCACCTCAGCACGGAGCGACCCGAGGCCCTCGCCTTCATCAGTCCCAAGCGGCCGGCGAGCCGCTACCCATACGCCGAGCTCTGCGGCAGCGCCCTCGCCTACAAGCTGGCCCGCGCCCTCCACGAGGCCCTGGGCCGGCCACTGCCCGCGGAGACCTGGCTGGACTACGTCGCCCTGGGCACCGTGGCCGATGTTTCGCCGCTGACGGGCGAGAACCGGCTGCTCGTCATGGCCGGCTTGCGCGAGATGAGCCGGCGCCTGACGGCGCGCCCGGGCTCGCGCGACGATCGCCATCCCGCCTGGCGCGCCCTGGCCCGGGCCGCCGGGCTCGAGGTCGGCGAGCTGAGCGCCCAGGACCTGGCCTATCGCTTCGCTCCGCGCCTGAACGCGCCGGGGCGGCTGGGCTCGGCCCAGCTCGCGCTGCAGCTCCTGCTCAGCGACGATGGGGAGGAGGCGATCGCTCTGGCGGGCCGCGTCGAGCAGACGAACGCCGAGCGGCGCCAGCTCGAGGCGCAGGTGACCGAGGCCGCGCGGGCCCGCGCCCGCGAGCGCCTGGCGCAGGCGGCCGGGGACAGCCGACCGCTCGGCGTGCTGGCCCTGGCCGACGCCGCCTGGCCGCCGGGGCTGCTCGGCATCAGCGCCGCGCGCCTGAGCGAGGAGTTCGGCCGGCCGGTGATCCTGGCCGGGCTGGATGCCCTGGGCGCCGCCCGCGGCTCGGGCCGGGGTCCGGACACGCCGGCGCAGGATCTCAAGGCCCTGCTCGACGCTTGCGCCGCGAGCCTGGATCGGCACGGCGGGCACCGGCGAGCGGTGGGCTTCGCGGTCCGCGCCGGCTGCTGGGGGGACTTCGCGGCGGCCCTCGAGGCAGCGGCGCCGCCGCCGCCGGCGCCGGCGCCCCTGACCGCGGACGTCGCCGTCGACGCCGGGGAACTCGACCGCCGTTTCCTCGACGCCCTGGAGCAGCTCGGTCCCTTCGGCGAGGGCAATCCCGAGCCGCTGCTGCTCCTCAGGGACGCCGTCCCCGTCGACAGCCGGGTGCTCAAGGGCCAGCACCTGCGCCTCGAGCTCGCCCTGCCCGGCGGCGCGCAGCTGAAGGTGATGGCCTTCGGCCGCGCCGGGGAGCTGGGCGCGCGCCTGCACCGCGGTCTCGCGCTGGACCTCTGCGTGCGCGTCGGCCGCGACACCTACCAGCGCGCGCCGGGCGAACACGGGCTCGCCCTGCAACTCGTCGAGTGCGCGCCGGCAGGGACGGCGGGATGAGCGGCGAGGAGGCAGCGGCGCCCCCGCGCGATCCCGCGCGCGCAGCCGAGCTGGCGGAGCTGATCGCGCTCGCGCGGCGGCTCTCGCAGCAGGTGGGGGCGGAGATCATCGAGCGGGCGTTCTGGCGGGCCGAGGCCGCGCACGCGCACCAGAGGCGCGTCTCCGGCGAGCCCTACTTCAGCCACGTCCTCGCGGTCGCCCGCACCTGCGCGGAGCTGAACCTGGGCTCGAACGCCATCGCCGCCGCGCTTCTTCACGACACCGTCGAGGACGCCGGTCTCAGCCCCGAGCTGCTGCGCGAGGAGTTCAATCCGACGGTCGCGCTGCTCGTCGACGGCGTCAGCAAGATCGGGGCCCTCCGCTTCGAGAGCGCCGAGCGCGCGCAGGCGGAGAACTTCCGCAAGCTGCTCCTGCACATGAGCCGGGACATCCGCATCTTGCTCATCAAGCTGGCCGACCGCCTGCACAACATGTCGACCCTCGACTCGCTGCGGGCCGACAAGCAGGAGCGCATCGCGCGCGAGACGGTGGAGATCTACGCGCCGCTCGCGCACCGGCTCGGCATCGGCCGCGTCAAGTGGCAGCTCGAGGACCTCGCCTTCAAGTATCTCGAGCCGGAAGCCTACGCCCGCGTCGCCGAGGCGATGGGCATGCGCCGCGAGAGCCGCGAGGCCCTGATCGCCGCCATGCGCGATCGCATCCAGGCGGCGATGGACGAGAACGGCATCGAGTGCGCCGTCGAGGGACGCGCCAAGCATCTCTACAGCATCTGGCGCAAGATGCAGGACCAGCAGCTGGGCGCCGGCGAGATCCTCGATCTGATGGCGATCCGCATCATCACCGAGAGCGTGGCCGAGTGCTACCACGCCCTCGGCGCCGTGCACACGCTGTTCAAGCCGCTGCCGCAGCGCTTCAAGGACTACGTCGCCACGCCCAAGCGCAACGGCTACCAGAGCCTGCACACGGCCGTGATCGGCGAGGACGGGCGCGTCTTCGAGATCCAGATCCGCACCTACCAGATGCACGAGATCGCGGAGTTCGGCATCGCCGCGCACTGGCGCTACAAGGCGGGCGCGAGCGGGGCCGAGAAGCTGGAGGACCTCGGCACCAGCCGCGAGCTGGACTTCCTGCGCACCTTCCTCGACGAGCTCAAGGGCGGCGAGTGGAGCGAGGATCCCTCGGAGTTCATGGCCCACCTGAAGATCAATCTCTTCCAGGACGGCATCTTCGTCTTCACGCCGCGCGGCGATCTGCACATCCTGCCGGTGGGCTCGACGGCGCTGGACTTCGCCTACGCCATCCACACGCAGGTGGGCGACCGCTGCGTGGGTGCCAAGATCGACGGCCGCATCGTACCCCTGCGCCGGCCGCTCACCAGCGGCGAGGTCGTCGAGATCCTCACGCGCAAGGACGCGCGGCCGAGCCGGGACTGGCTGGGTTTCGTCAAGACGAGCAAGGCGGTCAGCCGCATCAAGCGCCGCCTGCGCGAGAGCGAGCTGGCGCAGTCGCTGGAGCTGGGCCGCGAGCTGCTCGAGCGCGAGTTCAAGCGCCACCACAAGCCCTACCCGGACGAGAAGCAGCTCGCGGCGGCGGCCGAGGCGCTGGGCACCGAGAACGCGGAGCACGTCGTCGAAGGCGTCGGCCGCGGCAACCTCTCCGCGGCGCAGGTCTTCAATCGCGTCTACCCGCCCGAGGAGCGCGAGCGCGAGAGCCACCTCTTCGACGAGGAGCGGGTGACGCGCGTCCGCCACGACGCCCAGCGCGGCGTGCGCGTGGAGGGCCACGGCAACCTGATGATCCGCTTCGCCGGCTGCTGCAAGCCGGTGCCGGGCGACGGCATCGTCGGCGTCGTCACCCGCGGCCGCGGCATCAGCGTGCACCGCAGCGATTGCCTGAACCTGGTCCAGGACCCGGGGCTCGAAGAGCGGCGGGTCGCCGTGGAGTGGGACGCCGGCCAGAGCGAGACCTTCCTCGTCGGCCTCGAGGTGTCGGCGCAGGACCGGCCGAACCTGCTGGTCGACATCACGGGCAAGATCTCCAAGACCGGCACCAACATCCGGAGCGGCAGCTTCGACCGCGACGAGCGCGACATGCTCAACCACTTCCACTTCACGCTGGAGGTGAAGAACACGGAGCAGCTCGAGGAGATCCTCCGGCAGGTCAAGGGCGTGCGCGGGGTGCAGGATGCCTACCGGCGCTAGCGGCGGCCACGCGGAAGGCGGCGTCCACTGCCGGCCGGGGCTTCTCTCGCGATGAGGGTGGTCGTCCAGCGCGTGGCGCGCGCGGCCGTGCGCGTCGAGGGCGAGACGGTGGGGGCGATCGGGCCCGGCCTCGTCGTGCTCTGCGCCTTCCAGAGCACCGACGTTACCGCGTGTGTCCAGTGGATGGCGGCGAAGCTGGCCGACCTGCGCATCTTTCCCGACGCGGAGGCGAAGCTGAACCGCTCGCTGCGCGACGTGGGCGGGGCGGTCCTGGCGGTGAGCCAGTTCACGCTCTACGGCGACTGCCGCAAGGGTCGCCGGCCGAGCTTCGTCGGCTCGGCGCCCGCCGCCCAGGCGGCGGCGCTCTACGCGAAGTTCCTGGACGCCCTGCGCGCGGAAGGACTCAGCGTCGCGAGCGGCGTCTTCCAGGCGATGATGGAGGTGGAGCTGGTCAACGCCGGTCCGGTGACGCTCATCATCGATCGGGAGGCGCGCGACGCGCAGGGCGCCGACGCGAGCGAGGGCGCCGGATGAACCCCTTCGTGCCGGCGCGCCTGCAGGCGGACCTCGTGCTGGCCTCGGCCAGCCCGCGGCGGCGCGAGTTGCTCGCGGGCCTCGGCTTCGCCTTTCGCGTGCTGCCCAGCGACTACCACGAAGACGACGCCGGCCGCGCGCCCGCTGAGGCGGCGCGCGCCCACGCGCTCGGCAAGGCCGAGGCCGTGGCCCTCGCCGCGCCGGGCGCCCTCGTCATCGGCGCGGATACGCTCGTCATCGTCGACGGGCTGGCCCTCGGCAAGCCGCGCGACGGGGCCGAAGCGGCCGCGATGCTGCGGCGCCTTTCCGGCCGCGAGCACGCGGTGATCACGGGCCTGGCGCTCGCGCGCTACGAGCCGGCCTGCCAGCGCTTGATCAGCCGCGTCGAGGCCAGCGAGACCGCCGTGCGCCTGCGCGCGCTCAGCGGCGCGGAGATCGCCGCCTACGTCGCGAGCGGCGAGCCGCCGGACAAGGCCGGCGCCTACGGCATCCAGGGCCTGGCCGCGCAGTTCGTCACCGGGATCACGGGCTGCTACTTCAACGTGATGGGCCTGCCGCTCGCGCTGCTCACCGACATGCTCCGCGCCTGGGCCGCGGAGGGACCGTGAGCACCGCGCTGCCTGCCCTGCCCGCCGGGATCCCGCGCAACCTCGCCTATGCGCGGGGCTGCCTGCGCCTCCTCGACCAGACCCTCCTGCCCGCCGCCGAGCGCTACCCCCACTGCCGCGATCTGGCCGCCGTGACCGAGGCGATCGGCAGCCTGCGCGTGCGCGGGGCACCGGCGATCGGCATCGCCGCGGCCTACGGGCTCTGCGTGGACCTGGCGGCGGCGCTGGCCGAGGCGCCGCCGCTCTCGCCGGAGGCCGCCGCGCATCGTCTCGCCGGCGCGCGGGCCGCGCTGCTCGCCACGCGGCCGACGGCGGCGAATCTCGCCGCGGCGCTGGCCGCCATGGCGGCGGCGGAGCGGCGGGTCCTGGCCGCGGGCGCCGGCGCGCCCGCCTTGCTCGCGGCGCTCGAGGCGGCAGCCCACGCCTGGCACGCGGACGACGCCGCGCGCTGCGCGGCCATCGCGGCCGCCGGGCTCGCCGCGCTGCCCGAGCCGGCGCGCATCCTCACGCACTGCAACGCGGGACCCCTGGCGACGGGTGGCGTCGGCACGGCGCTGGGGGTCGTCCTCGCCGGCCACGCGGCGGGCCGGCGCTTCGCGGTGTGGGTGAACGAGACGCGGCCCCTGCTCCAGGGCGCCCGGATCACGGCCTGGGAGCTCACGCGCGCGGGCGTCCCCCCCACGCTCCAGGTGGACGGCGCGGCGGCCTCGCTCATCGTCGCCGGCGGCGTCGACGCCGTGATCGTCGGCGCCGACCGCATCGCCGCCAACGGCGACACGGCGAACAAGGTGGGCACGCTGCCCCTCGCGCTCGCCTGCGCGCACGCGGGAGTGCCCTTCTACGTCGCCGCGCCGCTGAGCACCGTGGATCTGCGCTGCCAGACGGGCCGCGATATCCCGATCGAGGAGCGCGGCGGCGCGGAACTGCTGCCGGACGGCGGCGCGCCCTGGGCGCCCTCCGGCCTGGCCCTGCGCAACCCGGCATTCGACGTGACACCGGCCGGCTTCGTCACCGCCTTCTTCACCGAGCGCGGTCGTGTCGGCCCACCCTACGACTCCGCGGCTTTCGGCTAGCGGGCCGCCAGCAGGCGCCGGAGCTGGAAGGCGTGCCGCATCGGGTGCACCACGGCGTGCTCGAGCATGGCGTCGATGCAGTAGACCGTCCGCCAGCGCGAGGGGTACTCCTCGCCGAAGCGATCCTCGTCGATGCCGGCCAGGGGCGTGCGCCAGCCTGCGAGCAGCGCCTCGAGGTAGGACTCGGCCTCGGCGGCGACCCGTTCGGCCGCCGGCGCCTCGGGGATGCCCGGCGCGGGCAGGCCGAGATTCGCACAGCACCAGACCAGGTAACCGCGCGCCGCGCGGAGCACGTGGTGCAGGAGCGTCTCCAGCGAGGCGTAGTCGGGATCCGCGGTGGCGGGCAGGGCGAGCTTTGCCGCGGCGGCCTGGCGCCAGACGGCGAGGAAGTCGCGCATCTGCTCCTCGTGCAGGAGCACGAGCGCGCGGGCGCCGGCGTACCGGTAGGGAGGCAGCGGGGTCGTTGCCATGGCGGCTCCTAGACTTTGAGGAAGGTGGCGCGCTCGAGCTGGGCGTAGGCCTCGCGCAGCTCCGCGTCGGTGTTCATCACGATGGGCCCGCGCCAGGCGACGGGCTCGCGCAAGGGGCGGCCCGAGACGAGCAGGAAGCGCAGGCCCTCCTCGCCCGCCTGGACGCTCACCGCGTCGCCGCGGTCGAAGAGGACGAGCGAGCGGTTGGCGGCCGTGAGCGCGGCGTCCAGCCGCTCCTCGGCGGCCGCGGCGTTCTCCGTGGGCATCGGCTGGGGCGCCGAGGCCCCGCCGAAACGGCCGCTGCCCGCGAACACGTAGGCGAAGGCGTGGCTGTCCAGGGCGACCGGCAGGTGCTTGCGCTGGCCGGGAAGCACGCTGACGTCGAGGTAGACAGGGTCGGCGGCGATCCCCTCCACCGGCCCGCGCCGGCCCCAGAACTCGCCGCAAACCACGCGGACCCGCGTGCCGTCATCGTCCGTGTGCTCGGGAATCTCCGCGGCAGGGATCTCCTGGTAGCGCGGCGCCGTCATCTTGAGCGCGGCGGGCAGGTTGGTCCAGAGCTGGAAGCCGTGCATCCGGCCCTGGGCGTCGCCGCGCGGCATCTCCTGGTGGAGGATGCCGCGGCCGGCCGTCATCCACTGGATGTCGCCCGCGCGGATCGCGCCGCGGTTGCCGAGGCTGTCGCCGTGCTCGACCTCGCCGGCCAGGCGGGCTCGAGCTGGAGGCGCGGCGTGCCGCGCCAGTCCGCGTGACGGGTGTCGGGCAGGGCGCTTGCGGCGCCGCCGCTGGCCGGGGCGAGCAGCGCCGCGCCGACGAGGAGGAGGCGGGCGAGCAGACGGGGGGCAAGCTTCGGCATGGGGGGCTCCAGGAGTGGGGCGTGAGCGCCGCTGCCGGTGGCGCGGCCGCGGCGACGGGAGGCGTACAATTGTATGAGTATCTCAGATGGCGGCAGCCCTGGCAAGGCTGCCCCGCCGCGGGTTGGGCCCGTTGACAGCGCGAAAAACCCTGTGCTAGCGTGCCCTTTCCGGGCGAGCCCCCGTCGTCCACGCAACGCCGCTCTCGGCAAGGAACTGGCCCGATGCAGTCTCTGGCGCGCCGGCCGCTCTGGGCGGCCCTTCTCGTCCTCGCGATGGCTGGCCTGGGCGGGCTCGCGGCGCGCCCGGCATTCGGGCAGGCGGCGGGGGCCACGCTGACGGGCGTCCTCCTGGACGCCGCCACCGGCAAGCCGCTCGCCTACGGCAACGTCGTGCTGCTCGGCACCCAGTTCGGCGGCATGAGCCTGGACGACGGCACCTTCCTCATCACCGAGATCCCGCCCGGCACCTACACGGTGCGCGCCAGCTACATGGGCTACAAGATGGCCGAGAGGACGCTGGTGCGCCTGCGCAACGGCACGGTCCTCGAGATCGAGTTCGTGCTGGAGCCGACCGTGATCCAGAGCGAGACGATCACGGTCTACGGCGAGAAGCCGCTGGTCGACGTCACCGAGGCGAGCAGCAGCAAGAGCCTGGCCGCCGACGAGATCGCCAAGATGCCCGTCGAGACCGTCGAGGAGGTCGTGGTCACGCAGCCGGGCGTCGTCAAGCAGGACGACCAGCTGCACATTCGCGGCGGCCGCGCCGACGAGACGCTGGTGCTCGTCGACGGCGTGCCGATGAAGGACGCCCTCGCCGGAACGAGCAGCGCCAAGGGCATCGACTCGAAGTCGGTGTCGGACATGGACCTGATCACCGGCGGCTGGCGGGCCGAGTACGGCGACGCGATGGCGGGCGTGATCAACGTCACCCTCAAGGAGGGCGGCGAGACTTTCAGCGGCTTCGCCGAGTACGGGATCGACCACCTGCCCGGCGTGGTGTCGGACTGGGAGCACTACTTCACCGACACCTACAAGCTGCAACTCAGCGGCCCCCTGCCCGGCAGCGGCACCTGGTTCCCGGGCGAGCGGCTCAGCTTCTTCGCCAACTTCGCCGGCGAGATCCTCGACACCCGCTACCCGAACATCCGCAGCATGCCCGGCGGCGGCCGCAGCCTGCAGGTGCGCTACGAGGACAGCTTCCTCGGCCTGCCCGTGACCTGGTCGAGCGCCAGCATCGCCCCGCGCCAGAACAACGAGTGGAACCTGACGGGCAAGCTCGCCTGGCGGCTCAATCGCGACCACAAGCTCACGCTGACGACGACCAAGTTCCTCGCGCTGGACCAGGGCTTCGACCGCCACGACATCAGCGACCTCACGCGCGAGAGCAATCGCTATCCCTTCCAGTGGTCGCGCTACCTCGACCACTACAGCGCCTTCATCGAGGACCGCAACACGGCCGTCCTCAACTACCGCTGGAACCTGGGCAGCGCCATGTTCCAGGAGCTGCAGCTCTCGCGCTTCTTCGTGCGGATCCACCAGGATTCGCAGAAGCCCACTACCGACGATCTGCGCGCCTTCCTCGGCGAGTACGAGCAGCAGGTCTTCGACTGGCCCGATCCCGCCCAGGGCGACGACTGGGTCTTCCACCCCTACTTCTACCTGGCAGGGGACTACAACCAGTACCGCGACCGCTACGTGGAGCGCTGGACGGGCAAGTGGTCCCTGACCAAGAAGTGGTACCCGCACCACCATGGGAAGGCGGGCCTGGGCGTCGACTACGAGACGATCCAGAACGTCGAGATTCGCGATCCCTGGATCCAGCGCGAGGACGGGCTCGGCCGCAAGGACATCTTCCGCGCCCATCCGACCAAGGCCGAGCTCTTCGTACAGGACGACATCGAGTACAAGGGCTTCGTCGCCAACGTCGGCCTGCGCAGCGACTTCTGGTTCCCGGGCAAGCTCGCGGAGCGGGCGGCGCAGGCCGCGATCACCGGTACGGCGGGCGACCTCTTCAGCGCCGCCGTCGGCGAGCAGTACTTCGCCGAGACGCAGTCCCTCTTCGGCAATCGCTTCAAGTCCACCGTGAGCCCGCGGGTCGCGGTCAGCTACCCGGTCACCGATCGCGACAACCTCTTCTTCAACTACGGCCACTTCAGCCAGTGGCCGACCTACTACTACGTCTACACGCACGTGGCGAGCGGCGTCGAGGATCTCTTCGGCAACCTGGGCAACATCAACCTCGACCCGCAGATCACGATCCAGTACGAGCTGGGCGCGCGGCACACTTTCCGCGACGGCCTGGCCGGCGACGTGACGGTCTTCGTCAAGGACATCTTCAACTACCCGACGAGCGAGCGCTTCACGGTGCAGTACTACGATCCGGTGGAGGGCAGCAAGGAGGCCACCTACTTCCTCTACCGGAACAGCGACTACTCGCGCAGCCGCGGCGTCGAGCTCTCCCTGCGCAAGCGGCGCGGCCGCTACCTCTCCGGCTCGCTGGGCTACACCTACTCGATCGCCACGGGGCGCAGCAGCGATCCGAACGCGCAGCGGCAGCTCTACATCGGCGGCGCCACGGGCGAGGTCGAGCTGCAGGAGGGCTTCCTCTGGTGGAACCGCCCGCACACGCTGAGCGCCACCTTCGACTACCGCGTCGAGGCGCCGCGCGGGCCGCGGGTGCTCGGCCTCCCGCTGCCCGGTCACTGGGGGATCAACGGCAACTACAGCCTCTCGAGCGGTCGCGCCTACACGAAGGAGGACCTCACGGGGCGGCCGATCAGCGAGGACTACGCGCACAACGGGCCCCTGGAGCAGAACCTCAATCTCAAGCTCCAGAAGTGGGTGCTCTGGGGGAACTACCGGCTCGAGTTCACGCTGCAGGGCTGGAACGTCTTCGACTGGAACCAGCCGCGCAGCGTCGATCCCGTGACCGGCAAGCCCTACGCGGACGGCGTCGGCAGCTACCTCAATCCGCCCACGGATCCCGACTCGCGCCTGGCGCGCTACCTCAGCCTGGCCGATCCCTCGCGGCTGGGCGCGCCGCGCCGCTTCAAGTTCAGCGTGGGGGTGAACTTCTGATGCGCCGCGCGCCCGCTCTCGCCCTCGTCCTCCTCCTCGGAGCGGGCCCCGCGGCGGCCGTCCAGGAGCTGGGCGGCCTGCGCATCGCGACCAGCAGCGGCACCTTCCTCAAGATCGACATCAGCCCGCGCGCCGCGGCGATGGGGGGTGCCTGGACGGCGATCGCCGCCGACGCCAGCGCGACCTTCTACAATCCGGCCGGCCTGGGGCAGGTCGTGCACCGCCAGGTCTTCGCGAGCTACGTCGCCTGGCCGGCGGACGTCCACTACGCAACGCTCTTCGTCAGCCTGCCGCAGCCGCTGCTGCAGGGAAACCTGGGCCTGCAGCTCGGCAGCCTGACCACCAGCCTCGAGGAGACGGACGAGTACCACCCCTACGGCACGGGCCGCAGCTTCCGCTTCGCGGACACCGTGCTCGGCCTCGCCTACGCGCGCGCGATGACCGACCAGCTCCACCTCGGTCTCGCCCTGAAGTACGTGCGCGAGGACCTCGGCTCGGCCGTCGGCGGTCCGGTCACGAACGCCTGGACCGTGGACGTCGGCACGCTCTACCGCTTGAGCTACGCGAACACGCGCATCGGCATGGCGATCGCCAACTTCGGGCCCGAGCTGAAGCCCGGCGGCACGTTCTGGAACCACAGCGAGAGCAAGGCCGAGGAGTACGAGGGCTTCCCGCCGCCGGCGACCTTCAAGCTCGGCGTCGCCTTCGAACCCTGGAAGCGCTACCCCTGGCTGCTCACGCAGACCCTGGAGATGAACCACCTCGCCGACAACCAGGAGAGCCTGGCCACGGGCCTCGAGCTCGGCTACCTCGGCGGGCTGCTCGCCCTGCGCACCGGCTACAACTTCATGGCCGACGAGCTGGGCCTCGCCGCCGGCTTCGGCGCCAACTTCATGCTCGGGGGCGCCCTGGCCGGGCTCGACTACGCCTTCACCGACGGCAACAGCCTGGGCGGCATCCACCGCTGGGCGATCCGGGTGGACTTCTGATGCGCACCCGCCCCGTTCCGCTGCTCGGAGCGCTCGTCCTCTTCGCCGCCGCCTGCGGCATCAAGCCGGAGCTGCCGAGCCAGATCCCGAACACCGAAGTGCTCGGCGACGAGAGCTACGAGGTCACCTTCCGCTGGCTGGTCGACGGCGTCACCGGGGTGCTGGTCCACCGCAGCACGAGCATCTTCTACGTGATCCAGGACGGAGAGAGCCTGTCGATCTACCCGACCTACAAGCGCGCGGACCTGGTGACGCCCAGCCACAAGCGCCTCTTCAAGGGCCTGACGGCGCCGCGCCTGCTCGCCGACGGCCGCGACCACGACTTCCGCATCTGGGTCTACGACGCGGCCGACGACATGGTGAAAGGC
>VGXI01000084.1 GCA_016873475.1 bacterium
CAGATCATCGACGGCGACGAGCGGCGGGTGAAATTCGAGTAGAGGGCGGGGCTGCTGAGGCCCTCCCGCTCGCGCCGCTTCACAGGCGCTCGCAGAAGGGCCTCAGCAGCCCCACGACCCGCGCGAGCTCCACCCGCCGCGCGCGCCGGGGCAAGCGCTGCGCGCGGTCCGCGCTGGATTTCTCGGGTAATTCGGTCTAGAATTGGGATGTCTCCGGCGCGGGAGGAGAAGATGCGCGCGCTTGCCCTTGCATGCTTGCTGGTTTCGGCCGCGGCGGGGGCGCTCCCCGCGGCGACGATTCGGGTCCCGGCCGACTGGCCGACCCTGCGGGCGGCCATCGACCAGGCGGTCACGGGCGACACGGTGCTCGTCGCTCCCGGGATCTACACCGGACCCGGCAATCGAGACCTCCTCATCGACGGGAAGGACATCGCGATCATCGGCGCGGGCGGCTCCGCACAGACCGTGCTCGATCTCTCCCTGCCATCCGGCTGGCGCCACGGCTTCACGCTTCGCGGCCAGACCCGCCAGATGCTGCTCCGCGGGTTCACGATCTGCCACGGTTACGGCGAATACGTCGTTTCCTCGGGTGGCATCAACATCGAGGATGCTTCGCCGACCCTCGAGGATCTCCAGATCATCGACTGCAACGTCAGCGAGAACTTTGGCCCCTCGGGAGCCGGCATCCGCTGTCTCAACTCCAGTCCCCTTCTGCGGGACATCCTCCTGCAGAACTGCGAAGGGTTTGCCGCAGTCCACCTCGAAGACGGTGCCCCAGAACTCGAAGACATGACGATCAGGAATTGCGATTCCAGGGGAATGAACTGCTGGAACAGCGGCGCCGCACTCACGCGCGTCAGTTTCATCGAGAACAGCGTCTACGGCTACCTCGGCGGCGCTCTGCTCGTCTCTGGTGCCGCCAGCCCGACCCTTCGCGATTGTCTCTTCCAAGACAACTATGCCTATCCGGAGATAATGGATATGGGCTACGGCGGTGCGATCGCCTGTGGTGGATGCTCGCCGGTGATCGAGCGAACTGTCTTCAGGGGCAACATGTGCGCCATGGGTGGTGCGATCTCGTTAGACGGTTGCGAGGGCGTCGTGCTGAGCACCATCCTGTTCGCAGACAACCACGCCGAGCGGGGCGCTGCGCTGTATCTCCGGAGTAGCAGCGTACTGGCCGACAACCTCACCTTCGCTGAGAATGGCGCCGACTGGGTATTCGGGATGCACGATCCCGATGCCCCCGCCGGGGCAATCTACGGCCAGAGCAGCAGCTCACTCTCGCTGAATGCCAGTATTGTCGCCTTAACAGCCCAGGGACCGGGCCTTCACATGGCGGCACCGGCAAGCGCCGACGTCGCCTGCTCGGACTTCTTCGCCAATGCTGGCGGGCATACGAGTGGCACGGTGGGCAATATCATCGGCCTGAATGGCAACATCAGCGTCGATCCGCTCTTCTGTGACGCCCCCGGCGGCGACTACACGCTCGACGCCGCGTCCCCCTGCCTGCCCGCGAACAACGACTGTCACGTGCAGATGGGCGCGTTCGGCTGGGGCTGCGGCACGACGGCCGCCGAGGAGACCGCGCCCGCCGCCTTCGCCTTCGCGCCGCCGCAGCCCAACCCCTTCAACCCGAAGGCCACGCTCCGCTTCGCGCTGCCGCGGGCGGCGGCGGTAGACCTCGTGATCTTCGACGTGAACGGCCGCCAGGTTCGCCGCCTGCTCGCAGGCGAGCAGCGACCGGCTGGCCATCACGCGCTGGACTGGAACGGCCGCGATGAGTCCGGCCGCGCGCTGCCCTCGGGCGTCTACTTCGCGCGCTTCGCCGCCGGCGGCTTCACGGCCGAGCGCAGGCTCGTCCTGCTCAGGTAGGAAAACGCACACTAGGGAGGCCGGGATGCACAAGCTGCTGGGAGCACTGCTGGTCGCGATGGCCAGCGAGGCGAACGCGGTCACTTACCACCTCGACGCCGCCGGCACCGGCGACTACCCCAGCATCGCCGCGGCGATCGCGGCGGCCAACCCCGGCGACAGCATCCTGCTCGCCGCCGGGCTCTACCTCGGGGCGGGCAACACGCAGCTCGACTACGGCGGCAAGGACATCGTCATCGCCGGCGCGGGGCCGGAGGTCACCATCCTCCCTTGCATGGACAGCGGGGTGCCGGTGCTGCGCTTCGAGAACGGCGAGACGCGCGCGGCAGTGCTGCGCGACCTCACCCTGCGCAACAACTACCACTACTACGCGCCCACGGGAGTGATCGTCGAGGATGCCTCGCCCAGCCTGATCAACCTGCACCTGGAGGGCTTCGGCGGCGGCAGCTTCTACTTCGGAGGCGGCGCGCTCTACGCCGACGGCTCCTCCCTGCTACTGCAGGACGCGGAGGTGCGGGACTGCTGGCACCGCGGCGGTCTTGCCCTTTACGGCGGGGCGCCCGTCCTCGAACGCGTGCTGGTGGAGAACTGCCACACGTCCAATCCCGAGTACGGCGCATCCGGCGGCGGCATCAGGGTGGGTGGCAACGCAACCTTGCGCGAGGTCACGGTGCGCGGCTGCTCTTGCTGGGAAGGCATCGGCGGCGGGGTGATCACCGGCGGCCCGACGGTCTTCGAGGACTGCCTCTTCGAGGGAAACGACTCCGGCTCCGAAATCGGCTACACGGAGCGAGGGGGCGGTGGGGTCGCCTGCAGTGGTGGCAGTCCCACGTTCAAGCGCTGTGTCTTCCGCGGGAACACGGCCCGCGATGGCGGCGGCGGGTTGGGCGTCTACAACGGTGCCGCGCCGCTCCTCGAGGATGTTTTGTTCACTGAGAATGCTTCGGACATCGGCGGCTCGATCGTGTTCGACAACGCAGCGGGGACCTTGCGCCGGGTGACCATCGTCGACAGCGGCTACATGGAAGACTGGGACGAGTATGATGGCCCTAGCGCCATCCACTGCATCGGCAGCTCCCCGACCATCGAGCAAGTGATCGTGGCCCTGAGCGACGAGGGCGTTGGGCTCTGGGCAGATGCCGCCAGCAGTCCGGCCCTGAGCTGTTCGGATCTCTTCGGCAACCCGGGGGGCAACTACGGCGGCACCTTGGCCGATCAGACCGGCCTCAACGGCAACATCAGCGTCGATCCGCTCTTCTGCGATGCCGCCGGCGGCGACTACACGCTCGACGCCGCGTCCCCCTGCCTGCCCGCGAACAACGACTGCCACCTGCAGATGGGCGCCTTCGGCTGGGGCTGCGGCACGACGGCCGCCGAGGAGACCGCACCCGCCGCCTTCGCCTTCGCGCCGCCGCAGCCCAACCCCTTCAACCCGAAGACCACGCTCCGCTTCGCGCTGCCGCGCGCCGCGGCGGTGGACCTCACGATCTTCGACGTGAGCGGCCGCCAGGTCCGGCGCCTGCTCGCGGGCGAGCGCCTGCCGGCGGGCCAGCACGCACTGGACTGGGACGGCCACGACGAGGGCGGCCGCGCGCTGCCCTCGGGCGTCTACTTCGCGCGCTTCGCGGCCGGCGGCTTCACGGCCGAGCGCAAGCTCGTCCTGTTGCGGTAGCGCCGCCCCGGTCGCGCGCGCCGGGCCCGCCCACTAACGGGCGGGCTGCGGTGATCCTCTGACGCGCACCTGTGAAGCGGTGCGCGGAGGAGGATCGCCGCAGCCCTGCTGTCGTTGGATTCGGCCCGGCGCGCGCTACTCGGTGACGCGGCGGATCACGTGCAGCTCGATGCGCCGGTTGGCGGCCCGACCCTCGGCGGTGTCGTTGCCGACCACGGGCACGGTGTCGCCGAAGCCCATCACGCCGAGCTTGTCCACCGGATAGCCCTGCAAGACGAAGTACTCGCGCACGGCGCGTGCGCGCTCGAGCGAGAGACGTCGGTTGAAGTCCGCTTCGCCGGTGCTGTCCGTGTGGCCCTGGATCTCCACGGCCTCCACCTGTGGCGTGTGGAGCAGGCGCTCGTAGATCGTCGTGAGGAGGGGTTTGCTCTCCGGGCCGATCTCGGCGCTCGCGATGTCGAAGTTGATGCCGCGCAGCACGGTCACCCGCGGCAGGGGCTCGACACCGACAGCGACAGCGACGCCGCTGTCCGCCGGCGCCTGCGCGCTCGCCATGGGCGCCGGTGGCGCGGGCGGCAAGGGCGGCGGCGAGGCGAGCGCGAAGTTCACGGAGAAGCGGTGGACGGGGTCGAAGTCGTCCTTCGGCGAGTAGGCGTAGTCGAAGCCCCAGCCGCCGATGCGCAGGCCGGCGCCGTAGCTGAAGCGATCGCTGTCGGGCGTGCCGTCGTCCAGCAAAGAGCGCACGTAGCCCACGCGCAGGGCGAGCAGCTCGCGGTATTCCCACTCCGTCCCCACGTGGAAGGCGTTGTAGTTGTCGCGCGGGATGACGAAGTCCAGACAGGCGAGCAGGCGGAAATCGCGCTCGACTGTCGCCGTGTGCGCGACGCCGAAGCGGTAGCGCAGGGGCGCCGGATCCTCGATCTCGCGGAAGCGCAGGGGCGGGCCGAAGCCCTGGATCGCGGCGCCGAGCCGGAAGCCGCGCAGGTCGGGACTGAGAATGCCGACATCCCCCATCATCCCCGCGGCGCGCTCCCAGCCGAGCGTCTTGTGGAAAGCCATGAAGCGCGCCCCCACGCTGATGCCGTGCGGGAAGCGGTGCCCGAGCGCGAGGCTGGCCTGGAAGTCGCGCGCGCCGAGGCGCTCGCCGGTGTAGGTGCCGTCCTCGAGCACCTCGTCGACGGTGCCCTCGTCGAAGTAGAGCAGGCCGAGGCCGAGCACGTTCTCGCCCGCCATCGGCAGCAGCGCGATCGCCTGGCTCAGGCTGGTGTCCAGCACCCAGTCGACGTGGCCGAGGTACAGATAGCGCGACTGGGCGAGCGCCGCGCCCGCCGGGTTGTACTCCAGGTTCGCGGCGCCCATGTCGACGGCCGTCACCGCGAAGCCGAGCGCGGCCGCGCGTGCGTCGAGGCCCACAGCGTGCACCACCGAATGGCTCGAGCCGACGTCGTCGTTCAACTCCGCGCCTTCGGCCTTGCGCTCGGACAGCCCGAGCAGGAAGAAGAAGAGCACGATGAAGAGCGCGAGAATGATCTTCTGACGGCGGTCGCTCATCGCCCCTCCTAGTGCACGACCATGATCTTGCGCCGCTCGACGCTCTCGCCCGCCGGCCGCGTGAAGCGCGCCACCGCGAGATAGACGCCGCTCGCCACGCGCCGCCCGGCCTCGTTGCTGAGGTCCCAGGTTACCGTGTGCATCTCCGAATCCGTGTAGATGCCCTCGCCGCGCAGGCGGCAGACCTGCTCGAGCGCCAGCGTGTAGATGTCGATCGCGACCTCCAGCCCGGGCTCGCTGCGGAAGCTGAACTGGCAGCTCGGGCTGCGGTCGGCGTAGACCGGATTCGGAATCACTTCGAGCGCGCCGCCGCCCGAGACGTTCACCGTCAGGTGGAGCTGCGCGAAGGGCACGCCGCCGGCGGCGCTCGCCGTGACGACGCCGCGGAAGGTGCCGGCGCTTGCGTTCTCGGGCAGGAGCACCGAGATCGTCACCAGGCTGTCCACCCCGTTGGCGAGCAAGTAGATGCGGTCGGGCTGGAAGCGCAGCCATTCGGCGGGCAGCCGCCGACCCGAGTCGCTGTAGAGGTCCGCCGCCTCGATGCGGATCGCCTCGATGTCCCCGCGACCGGGGCCGTCCGTCGGATCCGGATTCAGCAGGGCGCTCGTGTTGACGAGCTGCAGCGAGTCGCTGAGCAGGGTGCCGATCGTCACGTCGAGGGCGAGGCTGTCCGTGCTCCAATCCAGATCCTGCGCCGTGAAGGGCAGCAGCGGATCCTCGCCGCTGGCCACCTCGAGCCCGTCGCTGAGGCCGTCGCCGTCCGTGTCGAGCGCGAGCGGATCGACCTCGCCGCCGGCGCCCCAGTCGCTGAAGGCGTCCGTGGGGTCGTTGCCTTCGCGGCGGCCGTTCCGGTTGGCGTCCTCGAAGCCGTCGGCGAGGCCGTCGCCGTCCGTGTCGGCGAGCAGCGGGTCGGTCGTCGTCGTCGGATCGGCGTCGGCCGTGAAGTGGCCGGCCGCAGTGTCGCCGCCCTGCGGCGCCGTCAGGCCCAGCTCGAGGCCGTCGGCGAGGCCGTCCCCGTCGCTGTCGCGGCCGAGCAGATCGGTGCCGAGATCCCACTCGACGTCGTCGGTGACGCCGTCGTCGTCGCTGTCGTCGTCGTCGAGAAAGCTGCCGAGGATGGCCTCGAGCGCGTCGCCGAGGCCGTCGGCGTCCGTGTCGGGCAGCAGCGGGTGGCCGCCCAGCGGGGCTTCCTGGCCGTCGCCCAGGCCGTCGCCGTCGCTGTCCGGATCGAGCGCGTTGATCGCGCCGTCGCCATCGGTGTCGAGATTCCAGGAGGGCTCGTCGCCGTCGAGCAGGCCGTCGCCGTCACTGTCGGGATCGAGCGGTAGCAAGCCGGCGAGCAGTTCGACGCGGTCGTTCAGGCCGTCGCCGTCGGTGTCGGCAGCGGCGGGATTGGTGCCGCCCGCGACCTCGTCGCCGTCGGTGAGACCGTCGCCGTCCGAGTCGACCTGGAGCGGGTTCGTGCCCAGCTCGCCCTCGCGGCCGTCGGTGAGGCCGTCGCCGTCCGTGTCGGGATCGAGGGGATCGGTCTGATAGCCGTCCCAGCCGGCGCTGAGCTCCTCGCCGTCGCCGAGTCCGTCGCCGTCCGTGTCGCCGAGCCGGGGATCGGTGCCATAGATCTGGATCTCGCCCCAGTCGCTGACGCCGTCGGCGTCGGTGTCGCTCTGCAGCGGGTCCGTGCCGTAGGTGTAGAGCTCCGCGTAGTCCTCGATGCCGTCGCCGTCCGTGTCCTCGTCGGTGGGATTGGTGCCGTGCAGCAGCTCGGCGCCGTCGCTGAGGCCGTCGGTGTCGGTGTCTGCCGCGCGCGGATCGGTCTGGTAGCCGTCCTGGCCCGCCACGACTTCCTCGTAGTCGCTGAGGCCGTCGCTGTCGGTGTCGGGGCGCGTGGCATTGGTGCCGTAGCCGCCCTGCGCGAGCGGCCGCTCCTGGTAGTCGGTGAGCCCCTCGCCGTCCGTGTCCGCGCGCCAGGGATCGGTGATCAGGCCGTCGCTGCCGAAGGTGACCTCTTCGCCATCGTTGAGCCCCTCGGCGTCCGTGTCGTAGGCGGTCGGATTGGTGTGGTAGAGCTCCAGCTCCTCGAAATCGCTGAGGCCGTCGCCGTCCGTGTCGGCGAGGACCATGCTCGTGCCGAGCGCGATCTCCTCGCCGTCGCCGAGGCCGTCGGCGTCGCTGTCGGGGTCGAGGGCATTGATGAAGCCGTCGCCGTCGGTGTCGGCGCTCCAGGCCGTCTCGCTGCCGTCCTGCACGCCGTCGTCGTCGCTGTCGGCATCGAAGGGGTCGGTGCCGGCGGCGTTCTCGACGGCGTCTTCCAGGAGGTCGCCGTCGCTGTCGAGCTGGGCCGCGGCGAGGGCGGGCAGCGCGAGCAGGGCCAGCGCCAGCAGGGCGCGGACCAGCCAGCGGGCGAGGGCGGGGGCTCCGGTTGCGGTGCTTCTCATGCCGTGCTAGCTTCTCCTGATTCCGGCCGCCGCGCCGGACGCCTCCGCCCGCCGCGGCCAGCGTGGCCGCTCTGCCGGGTTTCGGCAGCTTCCCTCGGCGACTGAAGCGGGGAGAAGGGTCCCGTGGACTTCCCGAATCTCCTGATGGCCGCTCCGCTCCTCGACCGGCTTCAGGGACGCCGCCTGCAGCGCCTCACCTGGAACGGTCCCGTCGCGGCGCTGGTCTTCGAGGGTCCCCAGGTGCTCCTGCTCCACCTGCACCAGGGCGTGCAGGGGCTTCACCTGGACACGACGCTCCACGAGGAATTCGAGCATATCCGGTTCCAGGACCAGCGGCATGACTTCAGCTTCTTGCCGCCACACCTGGAGGGCGCCTGCTTCCTCGGCGGGGGCCCGATCCGGGGCCAGAGCCTCCTGCGCCTGGACTTCAGCACTGCAGGCAATTTCAAAGATTTCAACCATTTATGGCTGATGGTCGAGTTCTTCGGGGGCGGTCGCCTGCTGCTCTGCGACCCGGAGGGGCGGGTGATCCGGGCCAGCCGTAAGGGCGGGCCCGAGCACAAGCCCGGGGCCCACTACCCCCTGGCCGCGCTGCCCGTCGTCGGCCCCGGGCAAGAACTGCCGCTTGCCGAAGAGGGCTTCGCGGCCTGGCCGCCGGCCCTGCTCGAGCGCGTGCGCCAGGGCGGCGCGGCGCCCCTGGCGGAGGCGGAATGCCGGGGCCTGCGCGGCTTCAAGCCCGACTCGGTGCGCTACCTCGTCCTGAGCGAGGAGAGACCCGCGCGCGAAGAACCGGGCGCGCTCCTCGCCCGCCGCCTCGCCCGCTGGCTCGAGCGCGTGCGGCAGGGCCGCGAGCGCATCCACGTGCTGAGCTTCCCGGCAGGTGCCCGGCAGCCCTGCCGGCTCCTGCCTTTCGCCGTGCCCGGCCCCGCGAGCGCGGGCCTCGAGCAGGAGGCGCAGGACCTTTTCGCCTTCGCCGACTACCCGAGCGCGCTCAACTTCATGGGCCGCGGCTGCCTGGCCCGCCTGCAGATGACCGAGCTGGTCGGGGTTCTCCGCCAGGGGCTCGAGCAGCGCCTCGCGCGCAACCGCCGCCTGCTCGAGCGTCTGGAAGCCGACTGGGAGCGCGCCGCGGCCGCGGGCGACCTGCGCCAGCAAAACGACACTCTCGCGGCGCACTTGCACGAACTGCGCCGCGGCCTGGACGCGGTGGAGCTGGAGGACGTGCACGGCAGCGGCCGCCGCCTCAGGATTCCGCTCGACCCCGCGCGCAGCCCGCAGGACAACCTCGGCCGGCTCTACCAGCGCGCGGCCAAGGGCGAGCGCGGCCTGCAGACCGTGGAGCTGCGCCTGGAGGAAGTGCGTCGCCGCGTCGTCGAGGACGAGGAGATGCTCCGCGAGCGGCTGCCTACCCTCGCCCGTTGCCGCTGCCGCGATCTCGGCGAGATCGACGCCCTGCGCCAGGAGCTGCTGCGCCTGGGTCACGCCGCCTCGCTCTTCGACCTGCGCCGGCCTGGCCCCGGCGCGCGCCCCGAGCCCGCGGCGCGGGCCTTCCGGCGCTACGCGCTCGCCGGCGGCTGGGAGGTGCTGGTCGGCCGCAACAACCGGGAGAACGACGAGCTGACGCACCGCGAGGCCGAAGGCCGCGATCTCTGGTTCCACGCCTCGGGCGCGGCGGGCAGCCATGTCATCCTGCGCACGGGCGGGCACCACGGCGCGCCGCCCAAGGCCGTTCTCGAGGCGACGGCGGCCATCGCCGCCTTCCACAGCAAGGCGCGGCACAGCGGCACAGTGCCCGTGATCTACACGGAGAAACGCTACGTGCGCAAGCCGCGCAAGGGCGAGCCGGGCCTGGCGCTCTGCACGCGGGAGCGCACGCTCTTCGTGAGCCCCGGCCTGCCCGAGCCGGCCGCGGGGGCCTGAGGCCGCGGCGCGAGCGCTCGGGGCTGGACGGGCGCGCGGGATCCCCACTATCATCGGCGCCAGCGAAAGGACGGTGGCCATGGCGGCGACGAGCAGGACGGCGATGATCCTCGGCGGCAGCTTCCTGGTCAGCGAGCATCCGCTGGCGCAGGTCTTCACGCCCGAGGAGTTCAGCGCAGACGAGCGGATGATCGGCGAGCTGGTGGAGAAGTTCGTCCAGGGTTCGATCCTGCCGCGCATGGCAGAGCTGGAGTCGATGGCCGCAGGCGTCATGCCCGCCCTGCTCAAGGAGGCCGGCGCGCTCGGATTGCTCGCGCTCGACATCCCCGAGACCTACGGCGGCATGGCCTGCCCCAAGCGCGTCGGCATGCTGGTCGCCGAGAAGCTGGCGGCGAGCGGCTCCTTCCAGGTCGCGCACGGCGCGCACACGGGGATCGGCGCGCTGCCGATCGTCTACTTCGGCTCGCCCGCGCAGAAGGAGAAGTACCTGCCGCGCCTGGCGACGGGTGAGCTGCTCGCCGCCTACGCGCTCACCGAGTCGGGCAGCGGTTCGGACGCGATGAACGCGCGGACGAAAGCGGTGCTCAGCGCCGACGGCAGCCACTACATCCTCAACGGCGAGAAGATGTGGATCAGCAACGCGGGCTTCGCCGACGTCTTCGTCGTCTTCGCGCAGGTGCCCGCCGAGGCCCCGGGCGGGCGCGATCGCTTCTCGGCCTTCATCGTCGAGCAGGGCACGCCGGGTTTCCACACGGGGAACGAAGAGAAGAAGATGGGCATCAAGGGCTCCTCGACGCGCACGCTCGTCTTCGAGGATGCCCGCGTGCCGGCCGCCAACGTGCTCGGCCGCATCGGCCGCGCGGCGGCGATCGCGATCAACATCCTCAACGTCGGCCGCTTCAAGCTGGGCGCGGGCGCCATCGGCGGCGCCGAGCTGGCCCTGATCGAAGCGGTGCGCTACGGCAACGGCCGCCACCAGTTCGGCCGTCCGATCACCGAGTTCGGCCTCATCAAGCACAAGCTCGGCGAGATGGCCGCGCGCCTCTACGCCGCGCAGAGCATGGTCTACCGGACGGCGGGCTACATCGACCAGAACATCGCCGGGCTCGACAAGGCGGCGCCCGATTTCGACGCGCAGATGATCGAGTTCGGCATTCGCGAGTACATGACCGAGTGCTCGATGGTGAAGGTCTACGGCTCAGAGGTGCTCGACTACTGCACCGACGAGTGCGTGCAGATCCACGGCGGCTACGGCTTCTCGCAGGAATACCCGGCCGAGCGCTACTATCGCGACGCGCGCATCAACCGCATCTTCGAGGGCACGAACGAGATCAACCGCCTGATCATCGCCGGCGACATGCTCAAGCGGGCCGCCAAGCACCAGCTGCCGATCTACGAGCACGCGCGGGCGATCGCGGCCGAGCTGGCAAGCGGCGCGCCCGCGGCCGCTCCGGCGGCGGGCGAGCTCGAACCCGAGCGACAGGCGGTGGCGCAGGCCAAGCGCGCCACGCTGCTCGCCCTCGGCGCCGTCGCCGAGGTGCTCGGCGAGCACATCAAGGACCCGATGGAACACGAGGAAGTGCTGGCCTTCCTCTCGGACATGGTGACCGAGACCTACGCGATCGAGTCGAGCCTCCTGCGCACGCGGAAGATCGAGGCGCAAGGCAACGCGGCCGCCACGGCCTTCGCCGCGGATCTCACGCGCCTGGCTTGCGGCGGCGGGCTTGCGCGCATCGCGGCGAGCGGCGAGGAAGCCCTGGCCGCGGTCTACGCGGGCGAAGCGCTTGCCGCACGACTCGCCCTGCATCGGCGCGCGGTCGCGCACACGCCGATCGATGCGGTAGCGCTGCGGCGCCGCGTGGCCGACGTGCTGATCGCCCCCGAGCGCTGGCCGCTGGCGGGCGGGGCCGGAAAATTCGCGGTCGGGGTTTGACGCCTCGCGAAACCGGGCTATACTCCCCTCGCAGCCAACCAAGGCAGGCCAAGTGTTCGGGAGGGGGCGGTCCCCTCCCTTGGCGGGGAAGCCCAGCGCGAACGGGTCCCCGGGAAGGCAAAGAGGCCGGCGCCGAGGTTCCCAAGGACGGAGCAGCGCCGACGGAACAGAGCCTCGCGAGTGCGAGGCGCGCCGCCTCGAACCAGGGTCCGCCTTCCCTCCCACAGGTTCCCTGCGGCCTTCCCCGCCTATCTTTTTTGTCACCAGTGTCCAGGGCGAATGGCCGCCCGGATGTAGGGGATGGAGGTGTTGGGATGCTGCGGGGGCTCTGCGGTCTCGCCCTGGCACTGGCTCTCCTCCTGCTCGCCAGTTCCCCCTGTGCTGCCGAAGCCATCTGGGTTGAGCTCGGCGAGGATGGCCTCGTCGACGTCTGGCACATCGACGTCGAGTACAACTGCTGCTGGCTGATCGCCGCCGACACGCAGACGGCGGGCGGCGTCGTCGACCTCTTCGAACTCCGCGGGCCGGGCAGCGAGGACTGCATCTGCATGTGCGAGTTCGATCTGCACTTCAGCTTTGCGGCGCCCCCGCCCGGCGAGTACCTGCTGCGCGTCTGGTACGCCGTCTACCCGGGCGAGGAGCCGCCCCTGGCGGCCGAGCTGCCGCTGGTGATTCCCGCGGCGGGCGCGGGGCCGGTCCTGGTCGACCAGAGCCCCTGCGGCGGCTGGGCGACGGGCGTTCCGGATCCGCCGCGCTGGCTGGAGAATCCCTCCTTCAGCGCGATCCGCGCGCACTACTAGAAGACAGCGGAGCGGAAGGGCGGCGCGCCCCCCAGCGCGGGTGGCGCGCCGCGGCGCTCAGGCGCGGAAGTCCAGCAGGTTGAGTCCGGTCACCGGATCCGGATGCCGCTGCATCTCGCCGGGATAGACCGCGAGGTCGATCTCGCAGGTGACGCCCACGACGGCCTCGAAGACGTGGCCCCCCACCACCTGGCAGTCGGCGTCCGAGAAGAGCCCGTGCGCGTGGACGAAGGGCTTGCCGGCGAGAGTGCTCACGTTGCCCGTGAGGGCGACGATCTCGTACTCGCCCGCAAAGCGGCGGCGACGGTACTCCCGGGTCGCCATGGTGAAGAGACCCAGCTCGGGCGAGTCCACGGCGCCGATGCCGGTGAGCGCGCCGCAGCGGACCTCCTTTTCGGCCAGGAAGCGCGTGAGGGTGGCGAGGATCTCCTCGCCGCGATCAATGCGGACGAGGTAGCGCC
>VGXI01000085.1 GCA_016873475.1 bacterium
TGGGGGCGGGGGGAAGGGGCCGCGGCACGGCGGCCCGCTCCCTATGATGGCAGAGGGGGCCGCCCCGCGAAAGGGGTGACACCGAAATCCCTGGTATGACGTCACATGTCGAGATTCGGACAAAGAGATTCGCATGGCCACAGGGGCGCAGGCACGGCCGTGCTACACTGCGCGCCTCCGCCCCGGAGGTGCCGATGCCGCGTCCTCGCCTGCTCGCCGTCGTGCTGCTGCTTGCCGTCGCCCTGCCTGCTTGCGCCGCCGAGGCGCCCGCGCGGCGCCTGGCGATCACCATCGACGACCTGCCCATCGCGCAGATCAGCCAGCACACGCCCGCGCAACAAGAGACGATCACCGTGCGCATCCTGGCCGCGCTGGCCGCGCACCGCGCGCAGGCGGTGGGCTTCGTCAACACGGGCAAGCTCGAGGTGGAGGGCGCGGTCGACCCCGCGCGCGAGGCGCTGCTGCGCCGCTGGCTGGCCGCAGGCTGCGAGCTGGGCAACCACACGCGCAGGCATCCCAGCCTGCATCAGGTGGAGCCCGCGGTGTGGAAGGCAGACGTGGTGGCCGGTGAGGCGCCGCTGAAGGCCTTGGTCGAAGCGGCCGGCGGGCGCCTGCGCTGGTTTCGTCACCCCTATCTGCACATTGGACTCTCGGCCGAGGTGCAGGCTACAACGGCGGCCTTCCTCGCCGCGCGCGGTTACACCGTGGCGCCGGTCACGCTGGACAACAGCGACTGGCTCTATGCCCGCGCGCACACCAAGGCCTGGAATGCAGGCGACGCGGCCGCCGCGCGCCGCCTCGGCGAGGACTACCTGCGTTACATGCTCAGCGTGGTGGAGTTCTACGAGGGGCAGGCCGAGCTGATCGTCGGGCGGGCGATCCCGCAGATCCTCCTGATCCACGCGAACGCACTCAACGCCGACTGGCTGGCGCCTTTCCTCGATGCACTCGCCGCGCGCGGCTACGACTTCATCGCGCTCGAGGAGGCGCTGGCCGACCCGGTCTACGCGCGGCCCGCGGACGGCTACACGGGCGGGGGTGGCATCACCTGGCTGCACCGCTGGGCGATCACGGCGAAGCTCGACCGCGCGATCCTCCAGGGCGAGCCGGAGGTGCCGGCTTGGGTGGAGGCGCTCGCGGAGGCCCCCTAAGCCGGCATTGCTTCCCCCCGCCCGCCGCGCTAGTCTGGCCTGTTCCAAAGACGGGAGGTTGGGCCATGCACTTGCGCGGACGCGACTACATCGCCACCCAGGACTGGAAGCTGGCCGAGCTGCAGCACCTAATCACGCGGGCGGTAGAACTCAAGCGGCAGTTCAAGACCGGCGTACCGCACCGGTTGCTGCCGGACAAGACCATCTTCCTCTTCTTTCTCGACAAGTCGACGCGCACGCGCAACAGCTTCGAGGCCGGCGCCACCCAGCTCGGCGCCCACGCGCACTTCGTCGACGCCTCCACCAGCCAGATGGCCCACGGCGAGAGCCCCAAGGACATGGGCGTGATCCTCTCGAGTTACGGCCACGCCATCGCCATCCGCCACGACCTGGTGCCCGGCGAGGGCGCGACGCTGATGCGCGCCGTCGCCGAGCACGCCAGCGTGCCCGTCATCAACATGCAGTGCGACGTGGATCACCCCTGCCAGACGCTCGCCGATCTCATGACCCTGCAAGAGCTGCGCGGGCACAGCCTGCGCGGCCTGCGCCTGGCCGTGAGCTGGGCCTACGCGCCGAGCTACGCCAAGCCGATGAGCGTGCCGCAGGGCCTGCTCACCCTGATGCCGCGCTTCGGCATCGACGTGGTGCTCGCCCACCCGCCGGGCTACGAACTCATGCCCGACCAGATGGCGATCGCCCGCGCGAACGCGAAGGAAGCCGGCACCCTGCTCGAAGTCACCGACGACATGGACGCCGCCTTCCGGGGCGCGGATGTCGTCTACCCCAAGAGCTGGGGCGCTTTCGACTACTTCGGCCGGCCCGAGGAAGGCCTCGCGCTCGCTGCCCAGCACCCCGACTGGATCTGCGACGAGCGGCGCCTGGGCCTCGCCAAGAAGGACGCCCTCTACATGCACTGCCTGCCCGCCGACCGCGGCAACGAGGTGACGGACGCCGTCATCGACGGCCCGCAGTCGGTGGTCTACCCCGAGGCCGAGAACCGCCTGCACACCTGCAAGGCCATCATGGCGGAGACGATGTGAGCTTCGCCGGCCAAGGACCGGTCGAGGCCCGCTGCGCGCTCTGCGGCGCGGGCGCCGCGATCGCGCCCGCTTTGTACACGTGTACAAAGTGCAGCGGCACGCTGGACCTGCTCTACGACTACCCGGCACTTGCCCGGCGCCTGGCCGCGGCCGGCGGCGAGGGGATCAACCCCGCCGTGCTGCTCTCGCCCGTGCGCCTCACTCACGAGGATCCGCTCTTCTTCGAGCTGCTGGACTGGACCCGCGTGCAGCCCGCCGCCCGCCTGGGCGCCGCGCTCGGCGCGCGCAGGCTCACGCTGCTCGACGAGACCCGCCTGCCCTCGGGCAGCCTCAAGGACCGCGCCACGCTGGCCGTGCTCATGCGCGCTCGCGAGACTGGTGCCCATACGATCGCCTGCGCGTCCACGGGCAACGCGGGCGCCAGCCTCGCCTGCCTCGCCGCGCGGCTGGGCATGAAGGCCGTGATCTTCGCGCCGCGGAGCGCGCCGGCCGCCAAGCTGCGCCAGGTGCAGGCCCACGGCGCGCGGCTCTTGCTCGTCGACGGCAACTACGACCTCGCCTACGAGCTCTGCCTCGCGGCCGTGGCCGAGCGCGGCTGGGTCTCGCGCAACACGTCGCACAACCCCTGGTGCGCGGAGGGCAAGAAGAGCGCCGTGCTCGCGCTCGCGCGCCCCCGCGAGCGGAAGATCGCCGACGCCATCCTCGTGCCCGCGGGGGACGGCTGCATCCTCGCCGGCGTACACAAGGGCCTGGTCGACCTTCAGCGCGTGGGCTGGATCGACACGCTGCCGCGGCTCGTGGCCGTGCAGCCCGAGGGTTCGGCGGCGATAGCGAAGGCTTGGCACGCTGGCAATACGATTGAGCCCGTGGCCGCGCGCTCCGTGGCCGACTCGCTGGTCGTCGATCGCCCGCGCGACGGCGAGAAGGCCCTGCGCGCGCTGCGCGAGACGGGCGGCTTCGCCGTCACCGTGAGCGACGCGGAGATCCTCGCCGCGGTCTTCGAGCTGGCGCGGCTCGAGGGCATCTTCGCCGAGCCGGCGGGGGCCGCCGCGCTCGCGGGCCTGCGCAAGGCGATCGCCGCTGGCCTGCTCGAGCCGGACGCGGAGATCGTCGCCCTCGTCACGGGGCACGGACTCAAGGACCCGGGCGCCCTCGCGCCCCTGCTCGCGCCAGCGCCGGTGATCGCCTCGCTGAAGGACCTGCCCGCGGAGGCCTCGCGATGACCTGGGACCTGCCGCCCGCACACGAAGACCGCCTCCTGCTGCGCTGCACCGTGAACGGCGAAGTGGTGGAGCGCGAGGTCGCCACCACCACGCGCCTGCTGCACTTCCTGCGCGAGGAGCTGGGCCTGACCGGCGCCAAGGAGGTCTGCGCCGAGGGCGAGTGCGGCGCCTGCAACGTGCTGCTGGACGGCCGCCTCGTGAACTCCTGCCTGGTGCTGGCCGTCGAGGCCGAAGGCGCGGCGATCACTACCGTGGAGGGCCTGGCCGGCCACCCGGTGCAGGCCGCCATGGCGACCACGCACGCGGTGCAGTGCGGCTATTGCTTCCCCGGCATGGTGGTCAGCGCGGCCGATCTGATCGCCAAGACAGAGCGCCTGGACCGTGCTAGTATCAAGGCCGGCCTGGCGGGGAACCTCTGCCGCTGCACGGGCTATGCGAAGATCCTGGACGCCGTCGCCCTCGCGGCGCGCACTGCCGACAAAGGAAAGGACGCATGAGACGCTGGCACGCCGCTCTCCTGATCGCCCTGCTCGCCCTCGGGGCCTGCGCGCGGCCCAAGACCGAGGAACCGCCGCCCGTGCTGCCCACGGTGAGCGGTCTCATCCTGCGCGCGGCGAGCGGCGACCTCGTGACCGTGACGGGCAGCGCCGTCAGCGGCGAGCTGGCCACCACCATCGACGAGGAGACCGAGCAGCTCACGCTGCGCTTCCTCGACGATCAGTCCGCGGAGTTCACGCCGGCCAGCGGCTTCAGCCTGGGCACGGCCGTGGCGAATGGCGGCGTGGCGAGCGTGGTCGGCCAGAGCGGCTGGAGCTTCCGCATCGCAGGCGAGGGCGAAGGCGCGACGACCCTCACCGTGAGCGTGCGCTACGGGAGCGAGGTCAAGTACAGCTCGCCCGCGATTCCCCTGCGCGTCGACCGGCGCCTGGGCAGCCTGCAGTGGATCGCGCCCGACACGCTGCGCACGATCGTGACGGCCGGGCCCGTGGCCATCGAGGTCGCGCCCTTCGCCGGCACCACCTTCGCGCGCGTGGACTTCGGCGTGAACGGCACGCCGCTGGGCTCCGACACCAGCGCGCCCTTCACCGCAAGCTGGGACCCGACGCGTTTTGCCGCGCCGGGCATCTACGGGATCGAAGCGATGGGCCTGGACGGCGAGGGTACGCCCCTGGCCGCCGACACGCTCTATCTCATGGTGCCTGCGATGACCGGCGACCTCAGCGGCCGCTACGGCGGCCAGGGCGACGACCGCGTCTACGCGATGAGTGCGCTCGCCGGCGGCGAGGTCGCGCTCGTCGGCGAGACGACGATGCCCGACGGCAACATCCAGGGCTGCGTGCTGAAGCTCACGCCGGGCACGGACGAGCGCTGGTACCGCAACTACGGCGGCAGCGGCAGCGACCACCTGCGCAGCGGCGTCGGCATGCCCGACGGCAGCTTCATCGTCGCCGGCTGGACCTACTCGCTGCCCGACGCGCGCGGGCCGAACGCCTGGGTGCTGCGCCTCGACGAGGGCGGCGGCGTCATCTGGAGCCGCATCCTCGGCGACGCGGACGACACGCAGTACGCGCACTGCGTGCGGCGCAGCGCGGACGGTGGCTTCATCGTGGCCGGCGAGCGGCAGGCGGGCGGCGCTTCCCGCCTCGCGCTCTACAAGCTGAGCGCCGCGGGCGCCGTCACCTGGAGCCAGGAGCACGGCGGGCCCGGGCGCAGCATCGGCTACGCGGTGGAGCAGGCGGCGGATGGCGGCTACCTCGTCACCGGCCTGCGCGAGACGGCAGGGCAGGAGCGGCTCTGGGTCTTGAAGACGACGAGCACGGGCGCCGAGGACTGGTCGCGCGAGTTCACGCTCGGCGGGCCCTTCAACGCGGGCCGCGCGATGCTCACGCGCACGGGCGGCTACGCCATCGTCGGCGGCGGCGACAAGCAGCTCTGGTTCCTCGGCCTCGACACGGCCGGCGACGAGGACTGGAACGTGACCTTCGGCGACGGCGGCTGGGACCAGGGCTATGCGCTCAGCGCGATGCCCGCGGGCGGCTACCTGCTCGGCGGCTATCTCGAAGTCGGCGGCGCGGCCGACCGCGAGCTCTTCCTCGTGCGCACGAACGCGGCGGGTGTGGAGACCTGGCGCAAGACCTACGGCGGGGTTGGCCAGGACGAGGCGCGCGCCGTGATCCCCTGGGATACCGGCAGCATCGTCGCCGGCGCCACGGACACGGGCAGCGCGGGCGGCGCAGACATCTGGCTCTTCATGCTCGACGCGAGCGGCAATCCGGTGGACTAGGCATGCAGTACTCGCGGCCCGCGCGTCTCGCCGATGCCCTGGCCGCCCTCGCGGCGGCGGGCGGCGCGGCGCGGCCGCTGGCCGGCGGCACGGACCTGCTCGTGCGCTTCGGGCGCGAGGCGCCGTGGCCGGCTGCGCTCGTGGACCTGAAGGCGCTGCCCGAGCTCCATGTGTTCATTGATACACCCGCTGGGATTCGGGTGGGCGCCGCCGTGCCCCTGGCCGACCTCTACGCCGCGCCGGCCCTGGGCGCCTGGCCGGCGCTTGCCGAGGCGCTGCGCCTCTTCGCCGCGCGGGCCATCCGCGAGCGGGCGACCCTCGGCGGCAATCTGGCCAATGCCTCGCCCGCGGCGGACACCTTGCCACCGCTGATCGCCTACGGCGCGCGCTGCGTGACCGATCGGCGCACGCTCGCGGTCGAGGACCTCATGCTCGGCCCCGGTCGCACGGCGCTGGCGCCGGGCGAGCTGATCGTGGCGGTCGAGATCCCGCGGCCGGCGCCCGGCGCGGCGAGCTTCTTCCACAAGCTCGCCTTCCGGGACGCGATGGCGATTGCCGTGGTCAGCGTGGCCGCTTCGCTCGAGATCGCCGGCGGCGAGGTGAAGCGCGCCCGCATCGCGCTGGGCGCCGTGGCGCCCACGGTGCTGCGCGCGCGGGCGGCGGAGATCGCGCTGGTGGGCTGGCCCTTCACGCGCGAGGCGATCGCGGCAGCCGCCGCGGCGGCCGCCGCCGAGTGCGCGCCCATCGACGACCTGCGCGCCACGGCGGCCTATCGCCGCACGATGGTCGAGCGGCTGCTGGCGTATCACCTGGGGCGCTTGCTGGCGGCCGGCTAGCTCACCGCAGCAGCACGAGCCGCTGCGTCTGATCGCCGGCAGCCGCGCTCAGGCGGAAGGGGTAGATCCCCGAGGCCAGCGCGTTGCCCGCGTCATCGCGGCCATCCCAGTTGCGCTCGTGTACGCCGGCCGCGAAGGATTCGTCGGCGATGACCCGCACACGGCGGCCGGTCACCTCGTGCACCACGAGGCGCACGCGCGCCGGGGCGCCCAGGGTGAAGCGCAGGGTCGTCTGCGGATTGAAGGGGTTTGGGGAGGCACCGAGCAGCCGCGGCGCTGTGGCGAGTGCGCGCAAGAGCACCGTCTCCGAGCGCAGGAGCTGCCAGTCCTCGCCGGCCTCGCGGCCGTGCAGCGTGTAGCGCGCCGTGCCGCCGGCGGCGAGCTGCGGGGAAGTGTCCACGGCGACGTAGCGCCCGCCACCCTCGTCGGCGAAGGGCACCTGCCAGCTCGCCTCGCCGAGGCGGGCCTCGAGTCGGAAGTCCATCCCCTCACCAACCGCTTCCCAAAGGGTCGTGATCCTGCCGGGGGTTGCTTCAAGCCGGAAGCTGCTCAGCGCCACCGGCACAATCTCCCTCCATCTCACGCCCAGACTGTGACACCCGCCCCCCGCGATAGCTACGAAGTCCGCATTCGGCGCGGGGACGGCGCACTGACCATAGTCGTTGTCCCCCCAGGCTACGATCGTCCCGTCGGCCTTCAGGCCCAGGCTGTGAGACGCGCCCCCCGCGACAGCCACGAAGTCGGCGTTGGGTGCGGGCACGGTGCACTGGCCATCGTCGTTGAGCCCCCAGGCCACGATCGTCCCATCGACCTTCAGGCCCAAGCTGTGATCAAAGCCCGCCGCGACCGCCACGAAGTCCGCGTTCGGCTCAGGAACGTCGCACTGGCCGAAGTCGTTGTTCCCCCAGGCAACAATCGCCCCATTGTCCTTGAGGCCCAGGCTATGCGCCCAGCCGCCCGCGACCGCTCCGAAGTCCGCATTCGGCTCAGGAACGTCGCACTGACCATCATAGCTATACCACCAGGCCACGATCGTCCCATCGGCCTTCAGGCCCAGGCTGTGCAACCCGCCCCCCGCGACAGCTACGAAGTCCGAATTCGGCGCAGGGAGGTTGCATTGACCAGCGCCATTGTCCCCCCAGGCCACGATCGTCCCGTCGGCCTTCAGGCCCAGGCTGTGCCACCGTCCCCCCGCGACGGCCACGAAGTCCGTGTTGGGCACGGGCACCGTGCACTGGCTGTCGTCGTTGAGCCCCCAGGCCACGATCGACCCGTCGGTCTTCAGGCCTAGGCTGTGTAGCCCGCCCGTCGCGACAGCCACGAAGTCCGCGTTAGGCGCGGGGACGTTGCACTGCCCATACTCGTTTGTCCCCCAAGCTACGATCGTCCCGTCAACCTTCAGGCCTAGGCTGTGATCCCCGCCCCCCGCGACGGCCACGAAGTCCGTGTTGGGCACGGGCACCGTGCACTGGCTGTCGTCGTTGCACCCCCAGGCCACAATCGTCCCGTCGGCCTTCAGGCCCAGGCTATGCAATCCGCCCCCCGCGACAGCCACAAAGTCCGCGTTGGGTACGGGCACGGTGCACTGGCCACAGGCGTTGTCCCCCCAGGCTACGATCGTCCCGTCGGTTCTCAGGCCCAGGCTGTGCCGTCCGCCCCCTGCGACAGCCACGAAATCCACGTTGGGCGCGGGGACGTTGCACTGCCCATACTCGTTGGTCCCCCAAGCTACGATTGTCCCGTCGGCCTTCAAGCCCAGGCTGTGTCCTCCACCCCCCGCAACAGCCACGAAGTCCGTGTTGGGTGCGGGCACGTCGCACTGGCCCGCGTAGTTCCACCCCCAGGCCACGATAGACCCGTCGGCCTTCAGGCCTAGGCTGTGTGCCGCGCCCGTCGCGACAGCCACGAAGGCCGCGTTGGGGGCGGGCACGTCGCACTGGCCCGCGTAGTTGCTCCCCCAGGCCATGATCGTTCCGTCGGCCTTCAGTCCCAAACTATATGACCCGCCCCCCGCAAGAGCCACGAAGTCCGCGTTGGGGACGGGCATGTCGCACTGGCCGTAGGCGTTGTGCCCCCAGGCCACGATCGTCCCGTCGGACTGCAGCCCCAGGCTGTGATATCCGCCCCCTGCAACGGCGACGACATCCTCCAGCTCCGACTGCTCCACGACGACCTGGCTCCCCCACCCCACAATGGAGCCCGTCGGCAGACCGAGAACGGGGATTGGACAGAGGGCGTTTCCGAGAAGGCTAAGCAAGACCGTGCCAAGGACGGCAGCGTTTCGTCTCACGAGGACCTCCCCTTCCCGAGTTCGCACATCACGACGCAGTTCGCGCGTCCGGCAGCCGCCAGGGCCGCCCGATCCCGCACAAGTATAGCACTGTCCCAGGCTGCGCGCCTTGAGGTAGGGCCTAGCCCGGCGGCCCGAAGCGCCCCTCCTCGTAGACGAACTCCGTGCGAAAGCCCAGGCGCTCGTAGAGCCGCAAGGCCGGCGCGTTGTCCGCGCGCACGTTGAGGCCGATGTGCCGCGCGCGCGGCGCCAGCGCGGCGAGCAAGGCCGCGGTGGCCGCGCGCGCGAGGCCACGCCCGCGCCGCGCCGGCCGCGTGGCGATGTTCCCCAGCATCGCCACGCCTTCGATCTGACTGTACACGTGTACACCCGCTGCGCTGGCCAGCGCGCCGCCGGCCTCCATGCCGAAGAAGAGCCCGCGCGTGAGCTGCACGGGCCCCAAGTAGCCTTCGGGATAGGCCTCGGCGTAGAGGGCGGCGAGCTGCGGCAGATCGGCGGCGCCGAGGCGCCGCGCCCGCGCGGCCTCGGCGGGCGCGGCTCCGCCCGGGAAGCCCGACCAGAGCATGCGGCGAAACGCGCCGTGGCGCTCCACGCGCCGCACGCCCTCGAGCAGCGCCAGGTCTTCAGCAAAGGCATGGATGAAGCCGGCCGGCGGCAGGAGCGGCAGCGCGGCCGCGAAGCGCTGGCCGAGCGCACCCGCGTCCCCGAAGGCGATCAAGGCCGGCACGCTGAGCCCGTGGTAGAGGAGCAGCAGCGCCTCGAGCGGCTCACCCCAGGCGAAGAACTCTGCCTGCGGTCGCTGGGGCGGATCGAGATCGCCGAGATGGAACAGGTAACGCCCCGGGTCGCGGGCGCAGAAGGCGCGGATGCGCGCGTCGTCAGCGAGGCGCTGCCAGCTCACGGCTCCTCGCCGGCGCCGCATCGCGCGGGTCAGCGCTCGCGCGGGCCGGCAGGCTCCTTGTCGGTCAGCGCGGCCTCGGCGTCAAGCCCGGAGTCCGCCGCGCCGCTCTCGGCAAGTCGCCGCAGCACGGCGTCGATCTCCGCGAGCAGGGTTTCCTGTCGCACGGGCTTGGCCACGTAGCCGTCCATCCCCGCGGCCAGGCAGCGCTCGCGGGCGCCGGCCATGGCGTGGGCCGTCATCGCGATGATCGGCAGGTGGCCGCCATCGGCGCGCTCCTCCTCGCGGATCAGGCGCGTGGCGGCAAAGCCGTCGAGGATGGGCATCTGCAGGTCCATCAGCAGCAGGTCGAAGGGCGCCTCGCCGTGGCGACGCAGCAGCGTGAGCGCCTCCTCGCCGTTCCAGGCCTCGGTGGCGCTGAAGCCCGCCTTCTCGAGCAGGCGCACGGCCAGGCGCTGATTGACCGCGTTGTCCTCGACCAGCAGGATGCGCAGGCCGCGGCTCGTCGGGCGCGGCTCCTCGCTGAGACGCGCTGGCGCGGAGGCGCCCGTGCGGTACTCCAGCGGTAGCTCGAGGCTGAAGCGGCTGCCGCGACCCGGCTGACTCGTCACTTGAATGCGTCCGCCCAGGCGGCCGGCCAGATCACGGCTGAGGGAAAGGCCCAGCCCGGAACCCTCCTTGGCGCAGCTCGTGCTCGAGCGCGCGAAGGGCGAGAAGACCGCTTCCAGCTTGTCGGGCGGGATGCCGACGCCGCTGTCGGCCACCTCGAAGCGCATGCGGATCCACTCGCGATCCTTGGCCAGCTCGCCCACGCGCAGGGAGACGCTGCCCTGCTCGGTGAACTTGACCGCGTTGCTGATGAGGTTGCTCAGGATGCGCTGCAGGCGCTGTAGGTCGCCATGAAGAACCGGCGGTAGTTCGGACTCCAGCGCGATGCCGAAGCTGAGCCCCTTGGCCTCGGCCTGGGCGCGGAAGCTGGATTCCAGGTGGCGCAGCAGGTCGTCGAGCCGGAAGTCGACGGGCTCGAGGTCCACGCGCCCCGTCTCGAGCAGGGCCATCTCGAAGACCTTGCTCAGCACGCCGAGCAGGTGCTCGCTGGAGAGCTGCACGGCCTCCAGGTACTCGCGCTGCTCGTGGTCCAGGCGCGTCTGCAGGGCCAGCTCGGTCATGCCCATGATCGCGTTCATCGGCGTGCGGATCTCGTGACTGAGCCCGGCCAGGGTCTCGGCGCGCGCCTGCAGCTTCTGCTCCGCCTCCTCGCGGGCCGTGCGCTCGCGCTGCAGGGCCTCGCGCAGCGCGCTCGGCTCGGCGTAGAGGCCGAGCACGCCCGGGTCTGCGCCCAGCGGCACACGATCGGCGAGAAAGTAGCGCTCGCTGCCGTCCTTGAGCAGGAGGCGCTCCTCGGCGCCGAGGGCGGCTTCGCCGCTTGCAATCACCGCCGCGTTGCGCGACGCGAAGGTCTCCGCGCTCGCCGTGGTGAGACCCGACTCCTCGGGATGGCGGTCTGCGAGAGAATCGGCCACGTCCAGGCCGAGCGCGCGGGCGAAGGCCGGATTGCCGCCCGTGAGAGCCCGGCCGTCGCGGCTCCAGAAGACGGGCGCCGGCAGCGCCGCGAGCAGCGCTTCGGCCGCCGCCGTGCGCGCGCGCAGCGCGCGCGCCGAGCGCCGCTGGCGCAGCAGCAGCCCCGCGAGCAGGATCGCCAGCGCCAGCAGCCCGGCGCCGGCGCCGGCGAGCAAGAAGGTCGTCATGTCCATGCGCTCGTCCTCACGGTTCGCGCTCGCCGACGGGCAGCGGATCCGGAGCCTCCTGCCCCGGCGCCGCCGACCCGCTACAGAGTGTCTCGACGCGACGCAGCAGCTCGTCGATCTTGAAAGGCTTGACGAGGTACCCGTTCATGCCGGCGGCCAGGCAGCGCTCCTCGTCGCCGCTCATCGCGTGCGCGGTGAGCGCAAGCACCGGCAGGTGGCGGCCCGTGCCCAGCTCGCGGCGGCGCAGGGCGCGGGTGGCCGCGAGGCCGTCCAGGCCGGGCATCTGCACGTCCATGAGCACGAGATCCACCGTCTCGCGCTCCAACACGGCGAGGGCCTCGCCGCCGCTCTGCGCCGTCAACACGCGATGCCCCGCCTTCTCGAGCACGCGCGCGGCCAGCCGCCGGTTCACCGCGTTGTCCTCAGCAAGCAGGATGCGGCGCCTGAGCGCCGCCGGCCCCACCGCCGAGCGCTGGCGGTCCGCGTTCGCCACGACCACCCCGCCCGTGAGCTGACCGAGTTGTCTCGGATGCAGCGGCTTGGTCAGGCTGCCGGCGAGACCCAGGTCGCGGCTGAGCTGCCGCGCTTCGCTCAGCTCATTGACTCCCGTCAACAGCCAGCAGCGCTCGGCCTGACCGGGCAGGGTCGCCAGCAGGCTGCGCAAGCGCTGGCCGCCCGCGGGCGCCGCCAGCGGGTAGTCGACGATGAGAAGGGCGCGGCCGCGGTCCAGCGCCGCCAGTTCGCGAGCGGCGGTGTCCAGATCCGCGCAGGTCGCCACGGCCGCCCCCCGCGCGCGCAGGCTTCGCCCGAGCAGCTCGCGGCAGCTCCCTGAGCGCGCCGCCAGCACCGCCGGCCGCGCCGCCGGCCGCGCCGCCGGCCGCGCCGCCGGCGCCGAGTGCATCGGCGTCGCCGTCTCACCGGGCCGCAGGCTGAGCTGCAGGTGGAAGCTACTCCCCTCGCCCGGCGTGCTTTT
>VGXI01000086.1 GCA_016873475.1 bacterium
AGGCGATCCGCATCAAGGAGGCGCAGGGCGGCACGGTGACCGTGGCCACCATCGGCGACGCCGACAGCGAGGACGTGCTCCGTCGCTGCCTCGCGATGGGCGCCGACAGTGCCCTGCGCATCGACGACGCGCCCTTCGCCGGCAGCGACCCCTTCGCCGTCGCGCGCGGGCTGGCCGCACTGGTCGGCAAGGGCCGCTACGATCTCGTCCTCACCGGCGCACTGGCCGGCGACCAGGGCTTCGGCATGACCGGGCCGCTGCTCGCGGGCCTGCTCGACTGGCCGCATGCGACGCTCGTCACCGCGCTCGCCCTCGAGGGCGACCGCGTTCGCGTGACGCGCGAGCTGGAGGGCGGCCTCGAGGAGTCGCTGCGCCTGGCCCTGCCCGCGCTGCTCACGATCCAGACCGGCATCAACGAGCCGCGCTACGTCTCGATCATGGGCATCCGCAAGGTGCGCGCGAAGGAGATCCCCGTCCTCGACCTCGCCGCGCTGGGCCTGACGGCGGACGCGGTGAGCGCGGGCGCCAATCGCCTGCGGCGCAGGAGCCTCGCCGTGCCGCCGGCCGGCAAGCAAGCGGAGATGATCGCGGGCCGGCCCGTCGACATCGCGCGGCGCATTCTCGAGCTCGTCAAGGAGAGGGCGTGATGGCCAAGCTGCTGCTCATCGTCGAACAGCGCCGCGGCGCGATCCGCGAGGCGAGCTTCGAGCTGATCACGCTCGCCCGCGAGCTGGAGGCCGCGGCCGGGCTCGCGCCGGTCGGTGTCGTCGTCGGCAGCGGCGTGGCGCCGCTCGCCGAGACGATGGCCCGCTACCTGCCGCGTGTGATCTGCGTCGACGAGCCCGCGCTGGGCGAGTTCCGCTACGAGACGCACGCCGCGGCGCTGAAGGCCGTCATCGCCAGCGAGGCGCCGCTGCTCACGCTCGCGCCGCAGTCGGCCTTCGGCGCCGAGCTGATCCCGCGCCTGGCGCTCGAGCTGGACCTGCCCTGCGCGACGGACTGCCTGCAGCTCGAGCTGGCGGACGGCGCCCCCAGCGTGCTGCGCAGCATCTATGGCGGCAAGATCCTCTCGCGCTCGGACTTCGCGCCGGCGGCGGGTTACTTGGTTACTCTGCGCGGCGGCAGCTACTCGGCGGCGCCTGAGGCGGCAGCGCCTGGCACCGTGGAGGCGCTGCCCTGCCCGCCGCTGCCGGCGACCGTCCTCACCGAGCACCTCGGCTACCGGGAGGCGGCGGGCGAGGCCGTCGACATCGGGCAGGCACCCTTCCTGCTTGCGATCGGGCGGGGTATCAAGGACGAGGAGGGCGTCGCCAAGGCGCAGGCCCTCGCCGCGCGCCTCGGCGCCGTGCTGGCCTGTTCGCGACCGGTCGTCGACAAGAAGTGGCTCGGCAAGGAGCGCCAGGTGGGAACCTCGGGACGCAACGTGAAGCCGAAGGTCTACCTCGCGCTCGGCATCAGCGGCGCCTTCCAGCACGTGGCGGGCCTGAAGGGCGCGGGCACGGTCATCGCCGTGAACCGCGACGCCAAGGCGCCCATCTTCCGCGCCGCCGACTACGGCGCCGCGGAGGACCTCTTCAAGATTCTCGATGCCCTTGCCGAGCAGAGCGGCGCCTAGCAGTCCGGAGGCAGCATGGACTTCGATCTCAGCAAAGAGCAGCGGGACATCCAGCAGGCGGCGCGCGAGTTCGCCGCCGGCGAGTTCGACAAGGAGCTCGCGATCAAGCACGAGAAGGAACACTCCTTCCCGCGCGCCATCTGGAAGAAGGCCTGCGAGCTGGGCTTCATCGGCATCCACTTTCCCGAAGAGTACGGCGGTCAGGGGCTCGGCGTGCTCGAGAACGCGCTCGTCGTCGAGGAGTTCTGCCGCCGCGACTCCGGCTTCGGCACGGCGCTGGCACTCAGCGACTTTGCGGCCGAGATCCTCATGCGCCACGGCTCGCCCGCCCAGAAAGCGGCCTATTTGCCGGCGATCGCCGCGGGCGAGATGCTCTCCGCCGGCTGCTTCACCGAGCCGAACCACGGCAGCGACATTACGGCGATGGACACCACGGCCGTGCGCGAGGGCGACGGCTGGCTCGTCAACGGCACGAAAACCTTCATCACGAACGGTTCGATCGCCGACGTCTACCTGGTGCTCTGCCAGACCGATCCGGCCGCGCAGCCCAGCCACCGCGGGCAGTCGCTCTTGATCGTGCCGAAGGGCGCGCCGGGGCTCGAGGCGGCCGAGGTCGGCGAGAAGATGGGCATCCGCATGACCTCGACGGCCGAGGTCTCCTTCAGCAACGTGCGCGTGCCGGCAGCGAACCTGATCGGCGAGGCGGGCCGCGGCTTCTACCAGGTGCTCGAGTTCTTCGACGAGAGCCGGGCCGAGATCGCCGCCACCGCGGTCGGCATCGCGCAGGGCGCCTTCGATCGCGCGCTCGACTACGCGAAGCAGCGCCAGCAGTTCGGCCAGCGCCTGGCCGATTTCCAGGCCACGCAGCACAAGCTCGCCGACATGGCGACGGCCATCGAGGCCGCGCGCCTGCTCACGCTGAAGGCGGCCTGGAACTTCGACCAGGGCCGCAACGATCCCAAGCTCACCTCGATGGCCAAGCTGCTCGCCGGGCAAACGGCCGTGCGCGTGACCGACGAAGCGGTCCAGATTCTTGGCGGCTACGGCTACATCCTCGAGTACGAGGTGGAGCGCTTCTACCGCGACGCGAAGATCGCCGAGATCTACGAAGGCACGAAGGAGATCCAGAAGAACACGATCGCCGCCGCCTTCGTGCGCAAGCGCTAGGACAGCACCAGATCAGGCACTCTCGTCCGCGGACTCCTCGGCGAGGCCCCAGAGCCTCAGCTTGTTCTGCAAGGTGCGTCGACCGATGCCAAGCAGTTCTGCCGCGCGCGTGCGGTTGCCGCCGCAGCGCTCGAGGGCGGCGAGGATCGCCTGCTGCTCGAGATCCTTGAGCGGCGCCGGAGCAACCGCAACCGGCGTTGCCTCGCGCCGCTGCAGCAGCGGCAGCAGGTCCTCCGCGGCGATGCGCGGCCCGGCGGTCATCAGGGCGAGATACTCCATGACGTTGCGCAATTCGCGCAGGTTTCCCGGCCAGGGGTGCGCCTTCAGCGCGTCGAGGGCGCCCGCCGTCAGCGCGAGCGCGCCTCCCGGACGGCTCGTGCAGGCTCGCGTGAGGAAGTAGTGGCTGAGGGCCGGGATGTCGGCCACGCGGCTGCGCAAGGGCGGCAGCTCAATGGCCACCACGTTGAGCCGATAGAAGAGGTCCTCGCGGAAGCGCGCTTCAGCCATCAACCGCTCGAGCGGCTGGTGCGTGGAGCCGATGATCCGCGCCCGATTCTGCTGCACGGTCGCTGCGCCGACCTTGCGGTAGGAGCCGTCCTCGAGCACTCGCAGGATCTTCGCCTGCAGGTTGAGATCGAGGTCTCCGATTTCGTCGAGGAGGAGCGTGCCCGCGCCGGCTGTTTCGAAGTAGCCGGCATGGTCGGCGACGGCCCCCGTGAAGGCGCCGCGCCGGTGGCCGAACATTTCGCTCTCCATGAGCTCACGCGGGATCGCCGCGCAGTTGGCGACGACGAAGGGACGCCCGCTCCGCGGCGAGAGGCGGTGGATCGCCCGCGCGATGACCTCCTTGCCGGTGCCCGTCTCGCCGCGCAGGAGCACGGTGGCGTCGGCCGCCGCGACCTGGCGGACCATCGCCATGACCTGGCGGAGCCCCGTGTCTTTGCCGATGATCTCGCTGAAAGGCGCATCGGCGGCGCGGCGGAGGTAGCTGACTTCCGTGCGCAACTGGCTGCTCTCGAGAGCGCGCGCGATGACAACCGCGAGGCGCTTGAAGTCGATCGGCTTTCTGACAAAGTCGTGGGCGCCCTGCTTCATGGCTTCCACGGCCAGATCGATGCTGCCGTGGGCCGTCATGATGACGATAGGCAGCTCCGCCCATTGGGTGTGGATCACGCGCAGCCCCTCGAGATTGGTCTGGTCGGGCAGGAAGACATCGAGCATGACGAGTTGGAAGCTCTCGCGCTCCAGGCGCGCCAGAGCCTCGGCCAGGCTTCCGGCCTGATCGACGGCATAGCCGAAGTTCCGGAGTCGGTCGCCGAGGATGAGGCGCAAGCCTTCGTCGTCGTCGACGACGAGGATCCGCGACACGCTGTCTTCCCGCTGGGCTCGGCTCATCCTGACTCCTCTCTTCAGAAGCTACCCCGTGTCACGCTCCGCAAACTCGGGACCAAGCCAGGTGACTGGGCTGCCGCCCTCAATCGCCTGTTCCTGCGTCGCTTGGCCTATCGCCGACGCCATGAGCAGACTCCGTCTGCGCAGGCGCTGCGCAGGTGCTGTGCAAGTCCTGCGCGGGCAACCGCGGTAGCGTGAAACTGAGACTGGCGCCCGGTGCCGGGCGATCATCGACGCGAATGCTACCCCCATGCAGTTCGACCAGTTGACGCACGATCGCCAGCCCGAGCCCGGCGCCTGCCTTGTCCCGCGCGCCGAGAGATCGACTGTAGAAGGGCTCGAAGATGCGTTCGCGCTCCTCGGGCGCGATGCCCGGCCCCTCGTCGGCAATCGTTGTGCGCAGGAGCGCCGCCCCGTCGGGGCCGATCTCGGCACTTACACCGATGCGGATCTGCCCGTTGACCGGCGAGTAGCGCACGGCGTTGGCGAGCAGATTGCCGAGTACCTGCCAAAGGCGCGTGCGGTCGGCCCGCACCCGCGCCACCCCGGTGTCGACCGCAACTTGCGCACTGAGGCCGCGCGCCTCGAGCAGGGCGTGCAGGGAGCGAAGCAGGTTGTCGATCTCGCGCCCCAGGTCGAGGTCCTCGCGCTCCAATTGAAGATGGCCGCTCTCGATTCGCGAGAGATCGAGCAGATTGGTCACCATCTGCTGGAGGTTGTCGCTGCTGGCGAGGATCATCGCCAAGTAGGTGCGTTGGCGCTCGGTGACGGGACCGGCGATCTCGGCGAGCAGGTTCTCTGCTGCTCCCTTTATCGAGGCCAGCGGTGTCCTGAGATCGTGGCTGACCATGGAAATGAAGTGACTCTTGAGCGCGCTGATCTCCTCGAGCTTCTGCTTCTCCGCCATCGCCTGCACGGTGTCGCGCAGGCCGGCCGCCATCTGGTCGAAGGCACGGGCCGCCTCGGCGACTTCCGAGGCGCCGGACTCGCCGAGACGAACATCGAGATCGCCTCCCTGGACGCGGCGGATGCCGGTCAGCAGGCGGTTCAACGGCTGGACCGTGCGCCGCAGCGTCGCCACCGCACCCCAGATGGACATCGCGAGCGGCAACAGCATGAGGAGCGCTACGGTCGTCAGCACGCGCCAGCGGTCTCGCCCAGCCGGCAGGTAGGCTCGCGCGCGGTAGGCCAGCCAGCGCGGCTCGCCTGTACGCCAGTCGCGGGCTGGGTGGACGAGGCGCGTGGCAAAGGGTAGCGCCCAGCCGGCTGGGGCAGACGCCGCCGGCTCGGCGCTCAACCAGAGCGGTTCCAGATGCACGCTTGGCAGAAAGGGCAGCATGCGCAGGCGCTCCTCGATCCGCGTCAACGCAGCGTCGTCGATCGGTAGATTGGCGAGGAGCCGCGCCTCGAGATCAGGGGTCCGCAGGGTGCGCATTACGCGCACGAGCGGCCGGCCCTGATCGAAGAAGAGACCGCGCGGATCGCCGCCACCTGCCCAGACCGGTCGGGCAGCGTAGAACTTCTCCGTGTTGGGAACGCGCCACGAGAAGCCCGTGACATGCGCCGCGGGAGCGGCACGGTCCTCTACGCTGAGTGTGAGATAGGCGGCGGGAAGGTCATAGGTGAACAGCGCCTGCTGCTCGCCGACGAAATTGATCCAGGTCGTTTCTGGCGGCAGATCGAGCGCGCCTCGCACGCGATCCGAGAGTGAGTGCTGAAAACTGGTCATGCCCATGTACGCCAGTACCAGGTGCTCCGCGCGATCTTCCAGTCGTTCGAGCTCGCTGCGCATCGCCGCCCGCTGGGTCTGCTGGAGAAGGCTCGTCACGATGGCCAGGCCCAGCAGCAAGGGCAACAAGGATGCAAGAAGATAGGAGCCCAGCAGCGCGACACCGAGACGTCGACTGCGTTGCTCGCCCAGGAGACGCCGCAGCGCGAGCAGCAGCGCCGTCGCGCCCAGCAGATGCAGGAGCACTTCGAGACCATGACCGGCCAGGGACACCGGTCGCTGGTCGAAACGGCCGTTCGCGAGCGCGAGCCAGCCCAGCAGGTAGACCGCGGCGACGCCGGGCAAGATGAGACCGCCCCGGCGCAGTGCCGGCCGCGGTGCGCCGCGAAGAAGGACGCCGGTGAGACCCAGCACCAGCGCCGCGAGCAGCAGGAGATCCAGCCAGCCGCTGGCGCCACGCGCGAAGGACTCGTCGGCGAGGCGCAGGCTGAGGCGCGCGCCGCCCGCATTGGCGGGCAGCGGGATCTCGTGGGTTGCTTCGATGACGCCGAGCCAAGGCCAGAACTCCGCGCCCAGGGCGGCCGGGCCGCCGGCCCAGGCGAGTGTGCGGCCATCGAGCTGCAGCTGCGCGGAAGCCCCCGCCGCGGCGGCGAAGCGAGACGGCAGGTCTTCGAGCGCGCTGGTGACGACGAGCAGGTGCCCGGGGGCCAGGGCGCCGCCGAGCGCCGCGGCCCCGACCTGCACGGGGAGATCGTCCAGCAGGGTCAACGCCTGCGCCGCCCTGGGCTCCAGGTCCTCGCGGTGGGACCAGCCTCTGGCCAGGCCAATGGCGCGGATCGCCTCGCCCCCGCCGTCCACCACCATGAGGCCTGCGCGATCCTGGTTCAGGCGCGCGCGATCGGCCAGGCGTTCGAGCTGATAGAGGAGCTGCGTGCTGCTGGCTGCGCCTGCCGCCAGGCTCGAGTCGAGCGCCGCGGCGAGGTTCTCGGTGAGCCGCTGCGTCTCGGCCTGGGCGTCGGCAAGGAGTCGCTCGATCGCCGGCGCCGCCGCACGCAGGCGCTGCTCGGCCTGTCGATAGCGCAGGACTTCGCCAACGAGCAAGCCCGCGCGCAGCAGGACCAGCACGGCGAGTATCCAGAGCAAAACTCCCGCCCGGCCGCCGCGCGCGGCGGCCGCCGTTTCGCTCGGGGGCTTCCGGCTGAGCCAGCGCGCGGCCAGCCCGAGGACCAGGAGGGCGGCGGCGAGGAGACCCGCGCGCGGCCAGCGCCCGCGCCCCGTCTGCGGAGCGGTGGCTGCCGGCCCGGCAACGCGCCCGCTTCCCGTCTCGGGAAGGGCAAAGGCGAAGACGGTCTCGCCCCCCTGGCCGGCAACCAGTTCCTCCCCGCCCTGCCCGTCGAGTTGGGCCAGCGTGGGACGAGCCCACAGCGCATCGCCGAAGGTGAGCGGCCATCCCGGCACCGGGGTGCCGTCCAGCTCGAAGCAGTAGAGATGCTGGTCGTAGCAGGCGACCAGGATCTCCGGTTGCGCGTCGCAGTCGACATCGACGGCGCTGGGTGGACTGAGGATGCCGAACTTCTCAGCCTCGCCGGCGAGCCCATAGATGAAGCCGCCGACGGCAAGCGGCCAGCCGGCCACGGGCTCGCCGTCGTTGCGCAGAAGATGGATGCTGCCGAGCCGCGTGGCGGCCGTGATCAGCGACCGGCCATTCCCGCCGGACAGGAAAGCCGGCGCGCAGTTGAAGCTGTCCGTGTCGCTCGTCAGCGCGCGCCGCCACCGCGGCTTGCCGTCTGCGCCCAGGAGCCAGAGCGCGCGCTCCGTGGTGCATGCGATCGCGCCGTCGCCGCCGCCCTCGACGGCCAGCCCAAGGCCCTTGTCCCCGAGGGCGCAGGGGAATCCCGGCAGGGCGCGCCCGGTGAGGGTCCAGGCATTGAGGACGGCTGGCGCGCCGGAGAGATAGAGGATCTCGGGCTGCGCATCGCCGTCGAGGTCGGCCACCGCAAGCGGCTGGAAGTCCTGGCGCTCGGGCGACCGCGAGCCGCCGCGCTGCGGCCAACCGGTGCAGGACCGGCCCCTCGCATCGAGCAGATACACCGCGCCGTCCGCGGTGGCGATGGCGAGCCGTGGCCCCCCCTGCGGCCCTGGCGGCAGTAGCAGCGGACGCGAGACGGGCTCCGCGCGCAGATCCACGGGCCAGCCCGCGAGCGCGCGTCCGCTGGCGCGCCAGACGTAGAGGAATCCGGCGTGACTGGCGGCAAGCACCTCGGGATGGCCATCGCCATCGATGTCGCCGATCGCGGTCGCCATGAAGACGCCGCCGCAGGTCGACTGCGGCCAGCCGCCTACGGCCCGACCGGCGCCGTCGAGAAGATGCACATGCCCATCGCGGAGGCCGACGGCCAGCTCGGCGCGGCCGTCGCCGTCGAGATCCCCGGCCGCGATTTCCCCGAAGACGGCATTGCCCACCACGACCGGCCAGCCCGAGAGCGGTCGCGGGCCGAGGGGCGGCGCGGCCCGCAGGGGCAGCGCCGGCGCCAGCAGTCCGGCGGCGAGCGCGAGGGTCGCGAGGGCAATCCCCCGCGCCGGCAGGAAGGCTCCGACTGCCGCCCGCAGCGCCATCGCGCAGCCACCCCTCGCCGCCTGCGGACACCAGAAGGCGTGCCGCAGCGCCAGCCACCTGCCCTCGATTCTAGGCGATCGCAGCGGGCTCGTGCAACGGCCCGAGCGCGCGGGAGCTGCGCGGCACTGCGCGGGCTCTGCGCGGCACTTGCGGCGCCGCGCCGCCGGGGCCTCGGCCTAGTCGCCTGTGCCTGCGTCCGTTGCGCCGATCGCCGCGCCCGCGCAGCAACCGGCCTGCCCCTTGCCGTAGCCGCGGCGAGACCAATCTGCACCGCCACCGAGCAAGGAGATGAAACCATGTGGACGAGAACCTCGAACCGAGCAGCGACTCCGGCCCGCCGCGGGGCGGCCCTCGCGATCACCCTGTTCGCCCTCTGCGCGGCACTGCCCGCGCCGCCCGCCGGGGCATTGCCCTGCGCCACGCCCGGCAACAACCAGAACTACACGCTTGAGACGCTCGCGGCCTACTTCGCGACCCCCGGGGCCTGCATGGGCGCCCTCACCGGTGCCGGGCTGACCTGGACCGTCAACCAGGACAAAAAGATCAGTGCCAGCGACGTCTTGAGCATTGCCTGTGACACCCTGTCGCTGCCGAACCAGGGAATCACCGTGCACTTCGCGTCCGGCCGGAACCTGACGATCAAGGGAACGCTCGAGGTCCAGGGGGGCAGCGAGAACCATGAGGAGGTCGTCTTCTGCGGCCTGAGCGGCGGCTGGGGTGGCCTGCGCTTCGTCGGCGAGAACGCAGAAGCCGACATGGACCAGTTCGAGATCAGAGATGCTTCCGGAACAGGACTCGCCTTCAGTGGCGGCGCCGACGGCAGCGCTTCCAGCGGGCCCCTCGCTGCGGGAGACTTCGGCATCAATCCGGCCCTTGGCATCAGTGTGGGAGGGGCGAGCACGCTCACCATCGCAGGCTCCGGGATTGCCTTCCCGACGCAGAACGGCATCCGCGTCGCCGGCAGCGGCACCGTGCTGACGCTGATTGCGAACTTCGTCTACGACAGTGGCGAGGCCGGGCTCTACCTGTCCGGCCCCTCCACGTGCACGGTCTTCGGACCGCTCGCTCTCCTGCGCTGTGGGCGGACGGATGAAGGCGCCAGTACGGAGAGCCGCTGCGGCACCTATCTCGCCGCCGGGGCCAGCCTGCATCTGGACGAACCGAGCCTGACCATCGATTGGAGCGATGCAGGGCAGGACGCACGCCTTGCGCCCATCATCATGCAGCCGAACTGTAGCCTGACTGCCGATGATCCGACGTACTTCGAGCACAGCAATTCGATCTACCCTGGCGTCCTCATCTACTCGCCGAGCGGCGGCCAGGGCGCGCGGGGCACTTGGGGCAACCTCGGCGTGCCCTACTACTGCGTCTCCGACTACTACGCCTCGCCCAATGTCGCCGCGGGGCAGACCCTCACCGTCAAAGCCGATGTTCCCCTCCGCCTGTCCAATGTGAACTGGACGATCAACGGCACCTTTCATCTCGCAGGAACGGCGGACGATGACAGCGTCCATGTCGCGACGAGCGATGTCGCTGGCGATCCCACTTGGTCTTTCGTGGCGGGGGCGGGCAGTACCTTCGATGCCGACTATGCCGTCTTCGTCGCCAGCGCTGCCGACACCATGCTCACCGTGGAGGGCGGGAACTTCAGCCTGGACCACTGCGAGATCGGCGCCTGCGCGGGGCAGGCCCTCCAGGTGAGCAGCGACGCCACGCTGCAGGAAGTGGTCTTCTTCGGGATCCAGTTCGCCGCCATCCGGGTGACCGATGCCACGCTCACGGCTGAGGATTGCTGGGTCATTGCCGCCGGGCTGAACGCGGTCGCAACCGGCGGTGTGATCCTGGAGGGCGACAACAACTCGACATTCACAGGCTGCATCTTCGGCCTGAGCAGCGGGCAGCCGCCTGCGTGGCCCGCCATCATCACGCAGGGCAGCGCCGAGCCCAAGTTCCGCGGCTGCCTCTTCCTCCACAACGACCCCAGCCTGCTGATCCGGGAGCAGAGCCGACCGGATCTCGGCACGCCGGACGACGCGGGCAACAACGGCTTCGCGCCCAACGGCAGCGACCTGGCGATCCGTTGCGAGAGCCTGTTCGCCGAGGTGCCGCGCATCCTGGCATTTGGGAACAGCTGGGCCGACGACGACCCGGAGAGCCAGATCTACCACTACGTCGATGACAGCTCCCTCTCCGAAGTCTGCTACGACGGCTGCACGACGACGGCGGCAGGCGACACGCCGCTCGCCGCTACGGCGCCGCAGCTGCTCCAGAACTACCCCAATCCCTTCAACCCGAGCACGGAGATCCACTTCGACTTGCCGGGTGCGGAAGCGGTCAGCCTGAGCATCCACGATCTGGCCGGCCGGCGGGTGCTGACACTGCTCGATCGTGTGCTCTGCCCGGCCGGGCGAAACGCCGTGAAGTGGAACGGGCGCGACTCCGCGGGCAGGCGCCTGTCTTCGGGCGTGTACTTCTGCCGACTCGAGGTCGGCGATGCGGCGCTGGTGAACCGAATGACCATGCTGAAGTGATATGGAACGGCCGGTGTCAAGCCGGCTCATGATCTCCGGCCCGGGCCGCCGAGGCGACCCGGGCTTCTCAATGGGGCGAGGCCAGCTTCGGGCGTCCAGGCGGTCGGTCTTGCGCCGGTCGCCGGGCTTCTTGGGCACCAGGCTGGGGGCGATGATCTCGCAGTGGAAACCGTCGTGGTCCAGGGCGCGCTTGAGGACATAGCCGGCGCCAGAGGCCTCGTAGCAGGCCCGGGGCACACCCTGCTGGCTCAAGCGACGGAAGAGCTTGCGGGCGGCATTCAAGTCGCCCGGCAGGTGCTGGATCGTGGGCTCCGGCTCGTTGTCCCGGAAGATGGCTGCCGTGATCGAATTCCGGTGGACATCCACTCCCACCCAGAGGGTTTTGGTGCTAGACTGCTCCATGGCCGACCTCCTACCCGAAGGGTTTCTCGTGAACCAATGGGTCGTAGAGCCGACGCTCTACTGCGGCTCTGAGCCTAGCTCAACCCGCGATCAAAACGGAGGTCGGCCGTTCCATAGTATCTAGTAGTCGACGCTGAGCGTGTCGGCGCCCGACATCGCGCTCCAGGCGCCGAGAATCGCCAGCGCCGCCGCGAAGAGAAGCCGCTCGCCGCTTCGGCGCAGGCGCCGACACCGGCATTCTGCGGTCTTCCTCGGCATCGCTTGCCTCCTGAGCTGTGACTTTCGACGACCTGTTTTGGATCGTCATCCCACGGATCCGGGGCTGTCCTCCGGAACCAGCCGGGATCCGGACGCGCCTGCCTTCGTGAAAAACGCGATGGGGCCGGAGATCACAGGCGGGCACCCCTACCCGCAGGCTGAGGTTCTCGCTGCCCGCGGAGAAGAAGGGCCGCCGTGAGAGCCAAGAGTCGGCGGCAGTGCCGAGGGGGTAGACGGCTGGCGTCCCCGTCAGGACGGCAGCGTTGCGGCTAGGCCTCGCTCCCCGCCGGCGGCCAGAGCTCGGCCCCGTCCTCGACAGCGGCGCCGGGATCTGCCGAGGGGAGGTCCACCAAGTTGAGCTCCTTCAGCAGCGCCAGATCCGCCGCCGGGTAGCACCACATGTGCATCGGGTAGGTGTTGCGCAGCGCCCGGATGCTCGGGCTCGCGTCGTCGATCTCGACGATGCCGCCGTCGCGGCTGCGAATGAGGATGCCGCTCGAGCCCAGCCGGCTCGGGTCGTAGCGCTGGTAGAAGATGTCCGTGGCATCCTCGAAGAGGAAGCGATAGCCCACGGCCTCGCCGTACTTGGCCGCCATCAGCGCCTGCGCGCCGTCGCGCAGGGCGCGCAGCGCCGGCGTCTCGGCTGGCTCGTAGAAGATGCGCACCTTGTAGAGATCGCGCAGCATCAAGCGCCGGCACAGATCCGAGAGCAGCGGGTC